>PXYR01000078.1 GCA_003023665.1 Bacteroidota bacterium | reverse complement strand
TGACGCAAGGAATAGAAACTACCTAGTTCACCATCTGTTCCTAATTTTATTTCTTCACCAGCGCTGTTGGCGGGGAAAATCCCATAGGCAGCTTTTAAAGTAAGCCAGCCGCCCTTTTTAATTTCGCGCAACATGGATTGAGCATCGTTAAACAATTTCTTTGCTTCGTCACCTACAATCTTATCATCCAATATTTTAGGATATTTCCCAAAGAGCTGCCATGTTTGAAAAAAAGGCGTCCAATCAATATATGGGATGACCTCTGAAACAGAAATGTCATGAATCTGTCTACTCCCAATGAACTTAGGAGTGGGCACCATAGACTTGTTAAAATCGAGTTTGGGCTTATTCTTTTGCGCGAACTCCAAGGTGACCAATGCTTTTCGTTCTCTATGCTTGGCATAACCGTCTCGTACTTTTTCTAAGGATGCTTTTTCCTGAAGTATATAGGTCGGTCCCTCTTCGGAAAGTAATTTAGAACTAACACCAACAGCACGACTCGCGTCATTGACATGCATAACGCCTCCACTGTATTCTGGATCAATCTTTACAGCAGTATGAGCGCGTGAGGTGGTGGCACCACCAATGAGTAGCGGCATGTTCATTTCCATTCGCTCCATTTCTTTAGCAATATGAATCATCTCATCCAAAGAAGGGGTAATTAATCCGCTTAGACCAATCATATCCACTTGGTGCTGTTGAGCGGCCTGGAGAATTTTTTCAGGGGGCACCATTACTCCTAAGTCTATGATTTCAAAATTATTACAAGCGAGCACCACGCCCACAATATTCTTCCCTATGTCATGCACATCACCCTTAACCGTGGCTAGAAGTACTTTACCCGCACTTGAACTTCCCCCTTCGGACTTTTCATCCTCTAAATAGGGCAGTAAATAGGCTACTGCTTTCTTCATCACTCGGGCACTCTTGACAACCTGTGGCAGGAACATTTTACCTTCACCAAAAAGATCACCAACGATATTCATACCATCCATCAATGGACCCTCTATGACTTCTAAAGGCCTTGAAAATTGGGTTCTTGCTTCTTCTACGTCTTCATCAATAAACTCCGTAATACCTTTAATTAATGCATGTTCAAGACGTTTTGCCACTTCTTGGTTACGCCATTCCAAAATCTTTGCTTCATCCTTTACGGTCCCCTGGACCGTTTGGGCAAATTCTAAAAGGGCCTCTGTTGCATCCTCTTTACGGTCAAGTAGGACATCCTCTATCCGTGACATCAGTTCTTTATCAACCTCCTCATAAACTTCAAGCATAGTTGGATTAACTATGCCCATATCCATTCCATTTTGGATGGCGTGATACAAGAATGAAGCATGCATGGCCTCTCTAACGGTATTGTTGCCTCTAAAGCTGAAACTTACGTTGGAAACACCGCCACTTACCTTTGCGTATGGAAGGTTTTCTTTAATCCATTTTGTAGCTCGGAAGAAGTCTAATGCATTTAATCGGTGCTCTTCCATCCCAGTGGCCACCGGGAAAATATTAGGATCAAAAATGATATCCTCTGCAGGAAAACCTACTGTTTTGGTTAAGACATCGTAGGAACGTTTACAGATTTGAATACGACGCTCGTAATTATCTGCTTGGCCTTCTTCATCAAAAGCCATAACTATTACTGCGGCACCAAAGCGCTTGATAATTTTGGCCTGTTGTATGAATTCTTCCTCTCCACCTTTTAGTGAAATGGAGTTCACAACACTCTTTCCTTGAACACATTTAAGCCCTGCCTCTATGATTTCCCATTTGGAAGAGTCAATCATAATAGGAATCCTAGCTATATCCGGCTCTGCAGCAATAAGGTTTAGAAATGTGGTCATGGCCTCTACCCCATCAATCATGCCCTCATCCATGTTTACATCTAGAATTTGAGCGCCGCCCTCCACCTGATCACGTGCTATATTCAAAGCCTCATCAAATTGACGTTCCTTAATCAGTCGCAAAAATTTACGAGACCCTGTTACATTCGTGCGTTCGCCAACATTGACAAAATTTGTGTTTTCCGTAATAACAAGAGGCTCCAATCCGCTGAGCCTCATGGGACGTGATGGACTACTAATGTTCATACGTTCTTGGCTTATAGTTCTTGGATAAATCTGCGATTGCCTGGATATGAGCAGGAGATGTACCACAACAACCTCCAATGATATTCACTAGACTTAGGTCCAAATAATCCTTTATCTGCGCTGCCATCTGCTCTGGTGTTTCATCATATTCACCAAAGGCATTGGGCAAGCCTGCGTTAGGATGAGCACTAACGGCAAAGGGTGACTTTGCATCCAAAGTTTGCAGGTATGGCATCAATTGTTTGGCGCCCAGTGCACAATTCAACCCAATACTTAACAAAGGTGAATGACTAACGGAAATCAAAAACGCTTCTGTAGTTTGACCACTGAGCGTTCGTCCTGAAGCATCTGTTATTGTACCACTTAGCATGATTTCAACTTCTGCCTCAAGTTCCTCAATAGCATCTTGGGCAGCAAATAAGGCAGCTTTAGCATTGAGCGTATCAAATACAGTTTCTATTAAAAGAATATCTACTCCTGCCTTAATTAAGGCTACACATTGCTCGTAATAGGTGTCTTTTAGATCATCAAAGGACACTGCACGATATCCAGGATTGTTGACATCAGGACTTAAAGAAGCTGTTTTATTTGTGGGTCCTACGGAGCCTGCAATAAATTTAGGTTCTTCCCCGCCGTTGCCCTTGTAGCGATCTATTGCGCGTTTTGCGCACAAAACAGCCTCTATGTTTAGTTCCTCCACCAAATCACTCATGTGATAATCTTCCATAGAAATGGAATTTGAATTGAAGGTGTTGGTTTCTAGGATATCTGCTCCTGCCTCCAAATAGGCTAGATGAATGTCTTCAATGGCTTTAGCCTGGGTTAAAACCAAAAGGTCGTTGTTTCCCTTTAGAGGATGCGGGTATGCTTTAAAACGCTCTCCCCTATAATCTTCCTCTTCAAACTTATAGGCCTGGATCATGGTGCCCATGGCTCCATCCAATACCAATATTTTCTCTTGTAAAGCTTTTTTAATGCTCATCTCCAATTAGTGTTAGGTGGCTATAAAGAAAGGTGGAGATGCAACTGTGACGAGTATCATTCCTCTTTGAGGTGGGTTGTGGCACCCGGCGTTTCCGGGTTGCCAAGACGTCAAAGGGCCCATTCCCTCAGTCTTTCTTGATAGCGCTGTAAAATTAATGCCAATAATTTGAAAATTCTGTCAATTGACACTTAAAAGTAATTTTCTTTTCTACTTTTGAATGCGTGGAAGGATTTGACTGCTTGCAACCACTAGAAAAAAATGCTAAATACAGCACAGCATCTCTTTTAGCAAGCAAGCTACCCTTCAATATAATTGAGTACAAACCCCAATAAAAACTGTAAGAGATGTCGTATTTCTTCACTTCTGAAAGTGTGTCTGAAGGACACCCAGATAAAGTAGCAGATCAAATATCTGATTCAATCATTGATCATTTTTTAGCATTTGATCCAAACTCCAAAGTAGCATGTGAAACACTTGTAACCACAGGGCAGGTAGTCTTGGCGGGTGAAGTCAAGTCTAACGCTTACCTAGATGTTCAGCGAATCACGCGGGGTGTAATAGAGAAAATTGGTTATACGAAAAGTGAATACATGTTTGATGCCAATTCTTGTGGTATTCTAAGTGCAATTCACGAGCAAAGTGACGACATTAATCGTGGAGTAGACAGAGGAAATCCTGAAGACCAAGGAGCTGGTGACCAAGGAATGATGTTTGGATACGCATCAAATGAAACTGAAAACTATATGCCGCTCGCATTGGATTTGAGCCATAGAATTCTGCAAGTATTAGCGGACATCAGACGTGAGGCAACAGAGATTCCATACTTGCGACCCGATGCCAAGTCTCAGGTTACTATTCAATACAGTGACGACAATAAACCCGAACGCATTGAGGCGATTGTAGTTAGTACGCAGCACGATGATTTTGATAGCGAAGATGAAGTTATGCTTGCCAGAATCAAGAAAGATATTGTGGGCATTGTCATCCCTAGAGTAAAAGCAGCGCTCCCTGCTGAAACTCAAGCTCTATTTGGTGATGATATCAAATACCATATCAATCCAACCGGCAAGTTTGTAATTGGCGGTCCACATGGAGACACAGGACTTACTGGGCGAAAAATTATTGTGGATACTTATGGCGGTAAGGGTGCTCATGGAGGTGGCGCATTTTCAGGAAAAGATCCGTCAAAAGTGGATCGGTCTGCGGCCTATGCCACTAGACACGTTGCCAAAAATTTGGTAGCTGCTGGTGTATGTGACCAAGTTCTTGTACAGGTTTCTTATGCCATAGGTGTTGTAGAACCAATGGGAGTTTTCGTAGATACTTATGGAACGGCAAAAGTGGACTTCACAGATGGAGAAATAGCCAGTAAGGTAAAAGCGCTTTACGACTTACGTCCGGGACTTATCGAAAAACAATTAAAGCTTCGTCAGCCCATGTACAGCGAAACAGCGGCCTACGGTCACATGGGACGAAAAAATGAAGTGGTTGAGAAATCCTTTTATTCGGCTGATGGACAGACCAAAGCAACTGCTCAAGTGGAACTATTTACCTGGGAAAAATTAGACTTTGTAGATACGTTTAAAAATGCATTTGGACTTTAAACTATTTTTCTAGCAAACCAAGGGCCGCAAGAAATTTCTTGCGGCCTTTTTTATGTTTGAAACAATGACTAAACTCGGTAACCGCTTTAGATTCTGCACCTTATTTTTGTTGCAGAATTTCTCAATCAATTGAACATGATTCAAACAGATCTGCTTATCATCGGTGCAGGACCTACTGGACTTTTTTCCGTTTTTGAAGCCGGGCTCCTTAAGATGAAATGTCACCTCATTGATTCATTACCTCAACCGGGAGGACAATTGACAGAGATTTATCCTAAAAAACCCATCTATGATATCCCAGGATTTCCAATCATCAATGCTGGTGAGTTGGTAGATAACTTGATGGAACAAATAAAGCCATTCAATCCGGGCTTCACATTAGGTGAAAGCGCCGTCACCATAGACAAGGACGAGCACGGCCAGTTTATAGTAACAACAGATAAAGGAACTGCGCATCGTGCACCTTCGGTCGCAATAGCCGGCGGACTTGGCGTCTTCACTCCGCGGCGTCCACCTATTGAAAATCTTAAAGACTTTGAACAGAAAGGTGTAGAATACATCATCAAGGACCCGGATATCTATAAAGATAAAAAGGTGGTGATTTCTGGCGGAGGTGATAGCGCTTTGGATTGGACCATCTATTTAGCTGAAATAGCAGAAGAAGTAAGCCTGATTCATAGGCGAACCTCATTTAGAGGTCATTTAGACAGTGTAGACAAAGTCATGGCACTTGCTCAAGCTGGAAAGGTAAACCTCATTACTAATGCGGAAGTTAAAGAAGTAACCGGTAATGAATGTTTAAATTCCGTAACGGTGCATGCGAAAGACGGTACTACCCAAACCATTAAGTGTGATCATTGGCTGCCTCTTTTTGGGCTAACTCCTACCCTAGGACCCATTGGGGATTGGGGATTAACCATTGAAAAAAATTCAATTGTGGTTGATAATTCATCCGACTACCGGACCAATATAGAAGGTATTTATGCCATAGGTGATGTGAATACCTATCCCGGCAAGCTAAAGTTAATTCTCTGCGGTTTTCATGAAGGAACTATCATGGTTCAAAGTGCATTTAAAAGAGCCTACCCGGATAAAAAACTATCCTTCAAGTACACCACGGTAATGGGTGGAGTGGGAAGTTTAGAATAAGATGAGTGCAGATATTAACATTACTGTTATAGATAGAGAAGGGCAGCAACACCAACTGATTGCACCTACAGACATGAACATGAATCTCATGGAGGTATGTAAATCCTATGAACTTCCCGTAAAAGGTACATGTGGCGGTATGGCCATGTGTGCTTCATGCCATTGCTATATAGACAGCAACCACCTTTTAAACGAGCCCTCAGAGGATGAGGAAGATATGCTAGATCAAGCGTTTTTTGTTGAAAACAACAGTAGACTTGGCTGTCAAATTTTTATGAGCAGCCATCTAGAAGGACTTAAGGTTACTTTAGCACCAGAATCTGACTAATACCTTGCACATATGTGACCATTCTTGAATTATATTCGCTAATCACAGAATGATTCACATGAAAAAACTTATTTCTCTCTGCGTATGCATGGTGATTTCCTTTTCACTGTTCGCGCAACAATCCATTACACTAAGTGATTTATGGCAAAAATATTCCTTCTATGCAGGAGGAATTGGCGGTCTCCGAAGTATGAATGACGGAAAGCATTATTCTGCTTCCACAAAGAAGACCATTGATAAATACAGTTATCAAACAGGAGAAAAAGTTGCCACGCTGTTAGACATAACCACCATTGAGGAATTAGAAGGCTTTGGAGGATATGCATTCAATGCAGATGAAACCGGAGCTATACTCCAGACAGAAACAGAATCTATTTATAGATACAGTTCTAGAAGTGTGGTATGGTTGGCAAACTTTAGCTCAGGAACTGCCCAAAAACTGAGAGACGAAAAAGTCCGTTATGCAACGTATTCTCCTGATGGAAATCGAGTAGCTTATGTCTTAGATAATAATCTGTTCGTTTATAGTATTCGAGAAAAATCGCACACTCAAATTACTAAAGACGGAACATTCAATTCCATAATCAACGGAGCTACTGATTGGGTTTATGAGGAAGAATTCGCTTTGGTAAGCGCCTTCTGGTGGTCGCCAGATTCTAGATATATTGGTTACTTCCGTTTTGATGAAAGCCAAGTTCGCAGTTTCAATATGGATGTATACGGCAATGAACTGTATCCTTTCCCCTATACCTTCAAATACCCGAAAGCTGGCGAGGACAACAGCAAAGTAACGGCCCATATATGGGATAGTGAAGAAGGTACGGCACGGCAGGTTTTGGAGGGCATCGACTACGAATACTTACCTCGTGCAAAATGGTCGGCGAACGGCACTTGGATCATATCTACCATGAACCGCCTTCAAAATGACTTAAAACTTTATTCTGTTAATGCTTCGAACGGTTCATCTTCCCTACTCTACCATGAAACAGATGAAAAGTACTTAGAAATCAATGACGAACTGTATTTTCTAGAGGACGGTTCGTTTATCATGCTAAGTGACCGCGACGGCTGGAACCACCTGTACCATATTAATGCCAAGGGGAAAGTAAAGCGTCAGATCACAAAAGGCTCTTTCAATGTAACTTCCTTCTATGGAATTGATGAGAACGAGCGCCTATTCTATCAGAGTTCTGAAGTGCATCCTACAGAACGTAATATTTATAGCATTCGGATCAACGGCCGTGGCAAGAAATTGCTCACGAGCGAAAAAGGAACCCACAATGGAACATTTACCAACGACTTTAGTCTTTTCGTGAATACGTATAGTGCTGAAGGTATACCGCCTTTAGTGACTCTTCGAAGCAACGATGGAAACATCGTTCGTACCCTGAAAGAGAACCAACGCGCCGAAGCGGCATTGGAGGCATATACCTACTCGTCTAAAGAGTTTTTTACGGTTAACACAACGGGTGGTGACCTCAACGCTTGGATGATTAAACCCGTAGACTTTGATGATACCAAGAAATACCCCATGTTCATGTTTGTATACGGAGGTCCAGGTCGTCAGACCGTGGAGAACAGCTATGACGCCTTCAACGGAATGTGGTTCCAAATGCTAGCCAATGAATATGATATGATTGTAGTAAGTGTTGATAACCACGGTACGGACGGCCGAAGCGAGGAATTTAAGAAGAGTACCTACGGTCAAATGGGTAAACTTGAGACTCGAGATCAAACCGAAGCCGCAATTGAATTGTCCAAACGAAGTTACATCGACGGTAGTCGCATAGGCATCTTTGGCTGGAGCTATGGCGGCTATATGG
>PXYR01000077.1 GCA_003023665.1 Bacteroidota bacterium | reverse complement strand
CATCCTCTAGGCGGCATGGACGCTATTGCCGTGATGTCTGCAATTGACATTCATAGAAAAGATGTAAAGTTTTTAGTCAATGATCTCCTCTTAAACATCCCACAATTACGTGGAATATTTGTTGGCGTAAATAAATTTGGAAATACTGCAAGAGAGGGAATTAAAGCGGTTGATCAGGCCTTTGCGGGAGATTCGGCGCTTTTTATTTTTCCAGCAGGAATGGTGAGTAGAATGACCAGATATAAGGTCATTAGAGATTTAGATTGGAAGAAGACATTCATTACCAAATCAAAAAAATACAATAAACCCGTAGTACCTGTTCATATTTCCGGCCGGTTATCCAGACGATTTTATTTTGTTGCACGTCTTAGAAAATTCTTCAGTATCAAAATTAATATTGAAATGCTTCTCCTCGCCCAAGAAACCATAAAGCAGGAGGGCAATACGATAGTCATAAAATATGGTAAACCCATTGATTCAAAAACATTTGACCGGACAAAAAAAGATCAAGACTGGGCGTACGATATCAAATCCAAGGTTTACCAACTAAAAGAGTAAATCTATCGTGAAGATGTGTGGTATATTTGCACCATGACAGATTTAAGTTACATCGCCCCGCCTGTTGATGTTGCTCTGATTAAAAAAGAGCTCACTAAAAACGTATTCATTCGGAGCACAGGTAAGCTTAATAATGAAATTTACATAGTCAACGTTCACAATGCTCCAAACACTGTACGGGAAGTAGGGAGATTGCGGGAACTAACGTTTGCTTCTGCCGATGGTGGAACGGGTAAAGAAGTTGATTTAGATGATTTAGACTTGAACGAACACTGTTACCAACAGTTGATCGTATGGAATCCTGAAGAACAAGAGATAGTTGGAGGATATAGATTCATCGACGGAGCTGAAATAACCGCAAATGGTGATTGGCAAAACGACCTAAGTATGAGTCACTACTTCCAATTCAGTGAGAAATTCATCACTGAATACCTGCCATTTAGTATTGAATTAGGAAGAAGTTGGGTGCAACCCAAGTACCAACCAGCCAATGATCCTAGGAAGGGAATGTTTGCGCTAGATAATATTTGGGATGGACTTGGGGCCATTTGTCTCAAATACCATCACATTAAGTATTTCTATGGAAAGGTCACCATGTACCCATCCTACAATCGGACTGCACGTAATCACGTGCTCAACTTTCTCAATCACTATTTTCCCGATGAGGAAAACTTAATGACCCCAATAGTGAGAGCTGAAGTTCCCGAATTAAAAATGAATGCTGAGTTATTCCCAATAGATTCTGCCGATTTTGCAAAATCTTTCAAAACGGGACAGCGAAATTTGAATAAGGTCTGTAATAAGTATGGCGAAAGTGTTCCGCCATTAATCAAGCAATATATGGGGCTTAGCCCAAGGATGATGACATTTGGAACGTTTACCAATAAAGACTTTGGTAATGTTGAAGAAACGGGTATCCTTATTCCCATTGACTCCATATATGAGGACAAAAAAGAGCGTTATATAAGGTTGTAAAACCTTCTATGCAGAAGGTTGTTTTAAATAAAACTTTAGAGAATTATGAATAATTTCAACCTTCATATCCCCACACAATTATATTTCGGGAAAGACCAGCACAAGGAGCTTTCAAGATTAATCCCAGCTAATTCAAAGATTCTACTGCTGTACGGCGGCGGGTCAATTAAGCACAACGGCATCTATGAACAAGTAATTGGCGAATTAAGCAGTTTTGATGTTATTGAATTTGGAGGAATTGAAGCTAATCCTCAATATACTACTCTTAGTAAAGCTCTTGAAGTAATCAAATTAAATGAAATCAATTTCTTGCTCGCGGTAGGTGGTGGTAGCGTTATAGATGGCACCAAATTCTTAGCCTCCGCGGCGCTTTACGAAGGTGAGCATCCATGGGATATCTTAGAAAAAGGATTGAGGACTGAAATAGGATTGCCTTTTGGCACGGTACTCACACTCCCCGCGACAGGATCAGAAATGAACAGCGGCGCAGTAATTTCCAGGAAAGAAACTGGGCAGAAACTTGCCATGGGTGGTCCAGGTCTTTTTCCAGTTTTTAGTATAGCTGACCCAACAGTGGTTGCATCTCTTCCAAAAAGACAGTTGGCCAACGGAATTGTAGATGCCTTTACGCATGTGATGGAACAATACATGACTTATCCCACGTCCGCCACGCTACAAGACAGAATTTCTGAGGGAATATTGAGCACGCTCATTGAGATTGCTCCGGAAGTAATGAGCACCCCTGAAAATTTTGAACTGGCTGCGAATTTCATGTGGTGCTGCAATATGGCCTTAAACGGAATTATCCAAAAAGGGGTACCAACAGATTGGTCCATACATGCTATAGGACACGAAATCACCGCCGCTTATGGTATTGACCACGCGCGAACTTTAGCCATTGTGTTGCCCAGTATGTACAGGTATAAACTGGAGAAGAAAGAATTGAAGTTAGCTCAATACGGTCGGCGCGTTTTAGGGCTTACCGGAGATGACCGGAAAGTAGCAGAGCAGGCTATTGATCAAACAGAAGATTTCTTTAGAAGTCTAGGTATTGGCACAAAATTGAGTGATTATGACGTGGACAACGCAAGCGCGTTCCCACAATCATGTGTGACGTCAATGGAAAAACAACGAACCATTATTTTAGGTGAACATAAAGACATTCGCTCAAAAGACGTGAAGTCAATTTTAGAAGCTGCCATCTAATGAACATAGATCAACTTTTTAATCAAAATCCAAGTCAAGATAGAAGGCTTATTTTAGAGGCTATGGCCCAATCCTTTTCACAGGAAAATGACTTGAAAGTCAATTTTATCTGCACCCACAATAGCCGGCGAAGCCATTTTAGCGAAGTGCTCTTCCGAACGGCTGCTCACTACTACGGTCTTAAGAATGTTCAGACATTTAGCGGGGGTACAGAAAGTACAGCCTTATTTCCTGAGGTAGCCGAAAGTTTCTCTAGACATGGTTTCAAGGTCCTGCCTATACATGCATATAATCAACAAGCATATAAAATATTCATAGAAAATTTAGAAAAAGAGGATACTACGCCTGTTTTGTTTTCTAAAAAATATGATAACGAATACAATGCACAAGAAAATTATCATGCCGTCATGGTTTGTGATAGCGCAAATGAATCTTGTCCCGTCGTGCATGGTTCCAAACAGCGTCATTCTTTGATGTTTGTGGACCCAAAGAAGAGCGACGGAGAGCCAAATCAATCTTATGTATACGACAAAACGCTAGCCCTTATTGCAACAGAACTTGCTTTTGTAGCGAGGAGGGTTCGTGAGTTAATATAAAGGTGGGCGTGGCGCCGAAGGTGGGTCTTCAATATTCACTCCTGTTTTGTACCAATATTCAGCAACGATTATGAGCGCCGGAACGGCATAACAAATTATAGACATGGGAACCTGTGTCATGGTTTCGTTTACATAACTAGACAGTATAAGGCCACAATACCCCGCATAAAACCCAAGTAAAATTTGTCTTATCCTACCCTCTGGAAGGCTCCATAGACGATAGCCCATGCGTATCACAAGAAATATTAATAATGCGATAAAGAGAACTAATCCAACTATACCTGTCTCCATCCAAATTCTCGAAAATAACCCATCTGTTGGTGTATCTGCCAAAAAGGTACCAGGAGCAAATCGTTCTCCCCAGTTTCCTGCCGAACCTACTCCACCACCGAACGGTTTATCCGCCATGTATCTTGTTAAGATTTCTTCTTTAGCCTTTCTCACCATGAGTGAAGCGTCATTTGGGTCAAATGCGGTGCGTAGACGGTAGATATTGTAATTACTGTTTAGCAGTGTTGTAAACTTCAAAAAAACAAACGCAAACAATCCTACAATAGACCCGACAAACGTTAGACGAGACCTTCTAGCCATCATTAGAAATACAATACCCCCTATCCCAATAATGGCAACTGGTCCGCGCGATCCACTTAACATTAGTCCATAAAAATTAAATAGCGCTATAACAAAATAAAAGAAACGTCCTGGCAGTCTGTTGGGCAGACAACCATAGGTTGCAGCTGCTACACACATGAAGGCGCAATAACCGCCGTAATTGGATGCATCAGTAAAAATGCTGAATTCACGAAGACGGCCATTTACAAAGTGCGTTGACATAGCACCTCTATTCAACCAATCCATCTCATAATCATACAATCCAATAAATTCTTGACGAAGAGCAATTAATGTGCAATAGATTGATAATACAATGAGAATGTTGAAAAGCGTCTTAATGTCCTTAGTTGAAGTTATAAATCCACAAACCACTATGGGTACTAAAATCAAATACAGACAATACGATCGCATCGCATAAAACCAAGCTATGGGGCCAGGAGCGTTTGGATTCAATATTAAAAGACAGACGTATAGAATCCATATATATAGTGCTATAAATTCAGGTTTCTTGATATACTTAAAAGAGATTTGCGCACGACCAGACAACAGTACAACAAAACCAATAGCCAATAAAAAATCAATTGTAAGACCATAGGTTGGACCGGGATAAACTCGTCCAAAATAGGCCATAAAATGGCCAACAAGTAATGCCGACAGGTATAATAACTTGGGATAATTAAGAAATAGAACCGTTATTGCAAGGAGGAAAACAAATAGCACAGGAAGTGATGCCTTAAACAATGATCCTTGAATCATCATCTCAGAAACATAGAATCCTAAAAGAACCAATATCCCTACAATCCAAGCCTTTTTGATATACGGTTGAAATGATGAAAGAATATTCTTTAACATATTAATCCTTTTTTTGGATCAGCGCCTCCACTGCCAGACGATAAGAGTCTAAACCAAAACCACTAATACTTCCAATACATTTGCCGGCAATCAAACTTTTATGCCTGAATTCCTCCCTGGCAGCTGGTTGACTAATGTGTACCTCTATGACAGGAACAGAAATGGCAGCTATACAGTCGGCTAGTGCAACGGAAGTATGCGTATATCCTCCTGCATTAAAAATTATGGCTTGATAATCTGTCTGACTTGATTGGAGAATATTAATTAATTCGCCTTCGACATTGCTTTGTAGATAATTGAAAGAAGCAACATCATCATAAACCGCGCTAAGCTCTTCATAGAATTCCTGAAAATTAGAATTCCCATAGATATCTGGTTCTCGCTTTCCAAGCAAGTTTAAATTTGGACCGTTGAGAATTAATATACGCATAGTGCGAAGTTACCTTTTGAAGAACGAAATTTAAGGAGTGAAAGACAACGATTTTACATCTGACTATTTTGAATACCTACAATTTGAGCGTGGACTGAGTAAAAACACAATCGTTGCGTATCAACGTGACCTGCAAAAATTTCATGATATCTGTAAGAAAAGTCCAATAGAATCAGGCCCTGAAGAAATTTCTGCCCTGCTTTCGAATATGCACAAGACCGGTCAATCGGCAAGGTCTCAAAGTAGAATGTTAAGCTCTTTACGCGGGTTTTACAATTGGGCACAAGAGGAAAAACATATTACACAAAACCCAATACTACTATTTGAAAACCCAAGGCAAAATCGTACAATTCCTGTAGTGCTCAGTGAAAAAGAAGTACAAAGAATCCTTGACGTCATTCCCATGAATGAACAATTCAGCACAAGGGATAAAGCAATCATTGAATTACTTTATGCATGTGGGCTGAGAGTCAGTGAGGCTTGTGAATTAAAACTTTCTCTATTGCGTATCAAAGATGGATACATCATTGTTACAGGTAAAGGAAATAAACAAAGGCTTGTGCCCATACATAAGGAAGCAATTAAGTATTTGGAACTTTATCTCGAACATGAACGACCTAACACCAAACCCAAAACTAATGATAGCGATACTGTATTCTTGAGCAACAGAGGGGGAAGTTTAACACGTCAAAGTATTTTTATGAAGCTAAAACGATTTGCTGCTTTGGCTGGAATTAAAAAGAATATATCTCCGCATACTATGCGTCATAGCTTTGCTACTCATTTGATTGAACGTGGCGCAGATTTGAGGGTGGTTCAACAATTGCTTGGGCACGAAAGTATCACTACAACAGAAATTTACACACACATCAGCGCCAAACATCTAGGAGATAAAATAGCGGAATTTCACCCGCTGAACAATCAGAAATAGTGTAATTATAAATTAGCATTTGTTGCTCTTTACATCTATAATCACATCCTAAATGACTCAAACCTTTGTCGTTAGAACACTTGAACGAATATGACGTTAAACTTTTGAGTCTATTCAATTCCATAAATGATGAACAACCTTATTGAGATTATCGAAAAGCAGCGGGATTTTTCAAAAATTCTTGCGAAAAAGCCGCTAGATTATAGACTCCAAAAGTTGCAAAAATTGCGTGAAGCGCTCAAAGGAGAATGGCAACAAAAATTGACTCAGGCAATGAAAGCCGATTTCAACAAAGGAGAAGTTGAAGTTCGTCTCACAGAAATACTTCCAACATTAGATAACATTAAGATTCTAAGGAAAAACTTAAAGCAATGGACACGACAAAAAAAGGTGAAGACCCCCCTGATGTTATTTGGATCCACATCCTACACAGAGGTTCAGCCAAAAGGGAATGTGCTCATCATTAGTCCTTGGAATTATCCAATATTTTTGACCTTACAGCCCCTCACAAATGCAATTGCAGCGGGAAATACAGTGATAATGAAGCCTTCTGAGCATACGCCAGAGACATCAAGAGTCATGGCAGAATTAATAGGAAGTATTTTTCCGGAAGAAGAAGCCTTTGTAGCCTTAGGGGGAGTTGAAACAGCAAAGCAGCTTTTAGATTTGCGATTTGAACATATTTTTTTCACCGGATCTACAGCTGTAGGAAAAATTGTGATGCAAGCAGCAAGCAAACATTTAACTTCTATAACACTAGAACTAGGAGGTAAAAGCCCAACCATTGTGGATAACAGCGCAAATGCCTATGCCGCCGGCCAACGCATTGCTTGGGCCAAGTTTACCAACGCAGGTCAAATCTGTATCGCACCAGACCATGTTTATGTTCATAAAGGAAAGCTCGAAGATTTTAAAAAAGGGGTTGTAGAAACTATTGAACAATACTATGGCGAAAGCCCAATGAAGAGTGAAGATTTTGTTCAAATCGTAAATAACAATCATTGGGAACGACTGTACTCCATGCTGAGCGATGCCTCAAAGGAACAGGGGGAATTAATCATAGGAGGCAATGGGTCAAGAGAAATGCGTAAAATTGAACCCACCGTTATTATAGACCCACCAAAACAAGGTGCTTTAATGAGAGAAGAAATTTTTGGCCCTTTACTTCCTGTATTTACCTACGACAATTTAGAGGAACCGCTAAAAGAAATTTCAAGCAGAGAGCACCCTCTTGTAGTTTACATATACAGCCGAAACAAAAAAAATATTAGACGTATTCAAAATACTACTCGTGCTGGCGCAACAGCGGTAAATATGTCTTTAATTCAAGTCGCAAATAATTACCTCCCTTTCGGTGGTGTTGGACACAGTGGAATGGGTAGAACAAATGGTGAATCCGGTTTTCTTGAGTTTAGTAATACAAGAGCTGTATTCTATCAATGGGGAATGCCCGTGAACAAGGTTCTTAGCGCCCCATACACAAAAGGGAAAGTAAGACTGGTCCAGAAACTTATTGATACATTATTCTAGTAAAAAAGTCCCCCATTTAACCATGGAGGACTTTATTTAGTTTTTTGCCTTAGCCTACTTTGACCAATTGCACTTTAAAAATCAGAGTGGCATTTGGAGGAATTACCCCTCCTGCTCCTGATGGTCCATACCCTAAGTCAGATGGAACTACTAGAGTAGCTTTTGAGCCTTCCTTCAATAACATGATTCCTTCATCCCAACCAGGAATGACCTGACCAACCCCAATATTTATAGAAATAGGTTGACCACGCTGAAAAGAACTATCTACTACTACTCCACTTGTAAGTTTTAGTTCGTAATGAACCTGCACACTATCACCCTTATTTGGCTTGGAGCCTTGTCCCTCTTCTTCTATCAAATACATCA
>PXYR01000076.1 GCA_003023665.1 Bacteroidota bacterium | reverse complement strand
AAGTTAGTTGCCAAGATTAAGGGATAAAGTATTGTGACATGAAGTTTACGATTTTCAATAACATATCAATAGAAATACTTAAGTCTAGACCAAAGGTTGCTATTACCTTCTCAAAGTCTTATGATAAGGTATTCGTCATTGGAATGAATAAAACGGGCACAACAACGCTTTATGCTACATTGAAAGATCTTGGTTTTGAAATGGGTGATTCAAAAGTAGGAGAGGTTATGGCTGCCGAATATTTTCAAACAAGTTCTATCCGAAATTTAAATAATTATATAGAGTCAGCTCAGGCCTTCCAAGACGTTCCCTTTTCCATACCAGGATTCTATAAACAATTGGCTGAAAACTATCCTAAAGCCAAATTCATTTTAACTATTCGCAGCTCTTCTGAGCAATGGTTGAATTCCTTAAAAAAATATCAAACGGTTAGATTAAGTCCAAAATCCAATCAGCACATAACAGAAGGAGATATTGAAAAATCCAATTATGTATTCAGCGGTTGGACGCAAATAATGATGAAAGGCATATTTGATTTCCCTAATGTAGCCCTTTATTCCGATGGTTTTAAAAAGGTTTATGAGCAACATAATGCAGACGTTATAGAATATTTTAAAAAGAATCAAGAGCGCTTACTAGTAATTAATGTTGCGCAAGAGAATTCAATTAAGAGGTTCTATAAATTTTTAGAAGTACCCGCCAACCATCAAAGATTAAAGTCTTTTAAACAATACAACAAGTCTCGATAATTCCTTCGAAATAAATAAACTTTAAAAAATGTCTATTAATAAAAACTTTAGCATTCGATCAACAGACATTGATTCGTTCAAGTCAAATGGTTTTCTCCTGTTAAAAGGGTTATTTACCCAAGAGCTCATTAGTTATTTTTCCGGAATTATCAATGATGAACTTCAAGAGCCTACGGATAAATACCAGACAGGATTCAATAGGGTGCGTTATGATATATTTGATAAAGACAGTAATATCTATGAAGTGCTCTCGGATTCAACTTTTAAAAAGGTTTTAAGTGCACTTTGTGAAAGAGACATGATATTCACACAAGCGCTCGCTTTTGAACTTAAAAAAAGCAGTTCTAGTGGTTTTCCTTGGCATATTGGAACTCAGAGTTTTGGTTTTCAGCGCGCTGAAGATTTTGGTTGCACTATTTGGATTCCATTGGTACCAATTGATGCCAAAGGTCAAAGAGGAGGAATGGCCTATGTTCCCACAAATAAGGTGAGCGGTGATTTCATGTATAAATGTGTAGACCCGAGCACATTTAATCTCATTCAAGAGAAAATAGATAGGAATGAAGACCTTTATATTGAGGAGTTTATGCAATTGAGAGATGGACCCCTCAATGATCCAGCAATGAAGAAGATGTTGGATTACTACACTGTAGAAGACAGTTTTGAACTAGGAGATGCGCTAATATTTGATAAAAATGTAATTCATAGATCAGTTAAATTATCAGATGGGAAATTGGATAGCAGGCCGGCATTAGCTATAAGATTTACGGATGCGGAAGCACGTTATGATAAAAAGAGGGCAATGGACCTAGAAGTTCCTCGTAAGTTTTGGAATTATGCCGGACCCACTTCCATTCATTTGACGGTTGCAAGTGAGGACGGTACCCTCATGAAAGACAGTCCTTTGTTCAAGGAAAATTTGAATCAACGGCTTATAAAGAAGCAATAACAATGGAACAAATCATAGATGTTGAGGGTAATTATTACAGGTTCGTCAAAATCGGTGATTTATACTGGACCATAGATAATTTCAAGTCTCAAAGCTATAGCAATGGAGACCCTATATTTCTTGCATTAGGTGATCAGGAATATCTATCAGCTGGAAATCAAGCTCAAGGTGTAGTATGTGATATCAATAATGATAGTACTCTAAGTGATACTCATGGAAAGTTGTACAATTGGTTTGCTGTTCATGATAACAGGGGGTTAGCTCCTGAAGGTTGGCGAATACCTAGTGAAGAAGATTGGTTAAAAATTGAAACACACCTAGCAAGTGAGCGAGCAGAAGGAGTGGATTGCACCGAAAAATACAATTTACGTTACTCAGGTTCTAGGGGCATAAACGGGGCTTTTGGCGGTCATGGTAAAAGTGGTTACTGGTGGAGAAGCATGCAAGAGAGTCAATCATTAATGGAAAACTGGGGCCGTAGATTGAATTTAAACGCAAATTCATTTGAAAAAATAGACGGCTTTCAGCGGTTTGGATTTTCAGTTCGCTTGGTCAGAGATGATTTGTGATATGCGCATAAAATTAATCCAATCATTTGAATTTGGTAAATGGGATTAAGATGGTCTATTTCCCGATACAAAACTTGCTGAATATGTTCGCAAGTAAGTCGTCCGTAGAAATTGTTCCTGTAATCTCACCCAAACCGTCCAAAGCCGCTCTCAAATCCTGAGCTAGTAAATCCCCGGGTATGTTCAATTCTACAGCATTAATGCTTTTGTCAATAGCCAATGAAGTACGTCTTAACGCATCTGCATGACGCGCATTGGTTACTATGGTTTGAGAAGAAGAATGTGCTGTCCATGCAGTAGCTTCTTTTAATGCCTCTAATAAAGAATTCAATCCTTTTTTAGATTTTGCTGAAATAGGAAAAAAGTCATGCTTTGTATCTTGGAATAAATCCAATGTTACATCCGTGTCTACCTGGTCTGTTTTATTGATACACAGGAATACTATGGCTTGAGGTGCACTAGCTTTTAAATATTTAATTCGATTCTCTACATCTTTTTCAGGATCTGTTGCATCTATTAGGTAGAAAATTACATCAGCCTTCTCTGCCTGTTCAAATGCCTTTTTAATACCAATTTTTTCTACATAATCCTCTGTATCTCTGATTCCCGCTGTATCTATTAGCCGGTAGGTTAGCCCTGCATAATGAAAGGTATCTTCAATAGTATCTCTTGTGGTGCCTGCAATAGCACTCACTATGGCTCGGTCTTCTCCTAGTAAAGCATTCAACAAAGTAGATTTACCCGCATTGGGAGCCCCTAATATTGCTGTCGCAATTCCATTTTTAATTGCATTACCGTATTTAAAGCTATCTAAAAGCGAATGCACATTTGTTTTCAATGACTGAAGCATATTTAACAATTGTTTACGTGAAGCAAATTCCACATCTTCTTCGCTAAAGTCCAATTCTAATTCTATCATTGAGGCAAAGTGTACCAATTCATCTCTGAAAGAACTGATTTCTGATGATAATCCTCCTTTGAGCTGGCGCAGGGCGACGTCATGCATGGTCTTATTTTCAGCATGAATAAGGTCTGCTACGGCTTCTGCTTGAGCTAAATCCATGCGACCGTTCATGAAGGCTCTCATGGTGTATTCTCCAGGATCAGCCAATCGTGAGCCAGCTTCTAAAATACATTCCATAATTCGTTGAACAATGTAAGGTGAACCGTGACAGCTGATTTCAAAGCTTTCTTCGCCCGTAAAACTTTTTCCCTCATCAAAGAATGTAATAAGTACTTCGTCAATGTGTTCTTCCTTGACACTGAAATCTCCAAAATAGGCCCGATGCGATTCATAGCCAGTCTTGGTTGCGCGTTTAGAATTAAAGAAAGGGGCAATTGTAGCATGTGAATTTTCACCACTTACCCTAATTATTGCAAGTGCACCTATACCTTGTGGAGTGGATAAGGCGCAAATAATATCGTCTCGAAGCATGGGTCAAAGATACATCCATAACTAATGAGCAAAGAAATTTGTGAAGAAGGGAATTCTATTAAACGTTGGGTAGTACATTTGCACCACTCACAGAAAAAGCATTTTATGAGCGTACTAGTCAACAAGGATTCAAATATAATTGTACAAGGTTTTACTGGAAAAGAGGGCACCTTTCATGCCACTCAAATGATTGAATACGGCACCAACGTGGTTGGTGGAGTAACGCCTGGTAAAGGAGGTTTGACACATTTGGATAGACCCGTATTTAATACCGTAAGTGAAGCTGTTGAAAAAGCCAATGCGGATACTTCTATAATCTTTATACCTCCTGCATTTGCAGCGGATGGAATAATGGAAGCAGCAGAAGCCGGAATTAAAGTAATCATCTGTATTACTGAAGGCATTCCTGTAGCAGATATGGTTAAAGTAAAAGAATACCTAAAGGATAAAGAATGTACTTTGATTGGTCCCAACTGTCCGGGTGTGATGACTGCAGGTGAAGCTAAAGTTGGCATTATGCCAGGGTTCATCTTCAAAGAAGGAACGGTAGGCATTGTGAGTAAATCAGGAACATTAACCTATGAGGCAGTAGATCAATGCACCAAGGCTGGACTTGGTCAAACAACAGCAATAGGTATAGGTGGCGATCCAATTATTGGTACAACTACAAAAGAAGCTGTTGAATTACTAATGAACGACAGCGAAACAGAAGGAATAATAATGATAGGTGAAATTGGCGGTCAACTAGAAGCAGAGGCGGGCCAATGGATAAAGGAAAATGGAACTAAACCTGTTGTGGCTTTTATTGCCGGTGAAACCGCACCAGCAGGAAGAACTATGGGTCATGCTGGTGCTATCGTGGGTGGCGCAGAAGACACAGCTGCTGCCAAGAAGGCTATCTTAAGGGATTGCGGAATTACAGTGGTTGATTCTCCAGCAGATTTGGGAACCGCTATGGCTAAACTATTAGGTAAGTAGGATCAATTTAAATAAAACTAAGCCGCTTCACGAAAGTGAGGCGGCTTTTTGTTTTTACGTGCCTTACCTTTAAAATATGAAACAGGTAAAATGTCCGCAGTGTAAGTCATGGTATCACGTAGAGCAGAGTGATATTTATTCTTATGTGTGTACGCATTGCGAAGCATTTTATGCTGTTAAAACGCAGGAACAACTCAATCATGAGGAGGGAATGAAGGCACCAGTAAGCAAGCCACCATTAACTTGGAAACGCTGGGGAGAACTTCATTGGTTTCTGGTAATTTTAAACAATATTGGCGTGATTTTTCAAACCATTATTTTCGCAATAGCCACTATTATTGGAATTTTAGTCGCGCCGTTATAGCATTATGGAATTTATACCGCCCAAAATAAAGGAGAGATTACAAAAGCTTGAAGAGGAGAACGTTTCACTAAAGCAAGAGCTCGAGCAAATAAAGACGGATACCGGTAAAAGGTCAGGAGTATTGCCTTTAATATTGGTTGTATTGCTTCTTATGGCAGTGGCACTATTTCAGTTTTTTAAGAGTGCACAAAATTCATCTGAAGAGATCGCACGGATGAAAGTAGAACTTTGGAAATCCGGTGAGGCTATAGATACGAGTTTTATTCCATCGGATGATATTACATATTCAATTCAGATAGGGGCGTTTAAAAAACATGATATCAAGGAGTTAAGCCGCAATCTAGAAGGTGCTTCAGTTGTTGCTAAAGACAGTTTAAGCCTTTTAGTTATTGGATCATACGCTTCACTTCCCGATGCTCAAGAAATGTTAAGCATAGTGGTAAAACTTGGTATTGAAAATGCATTTATTATTGCGCAGAAAAATGGAAAAGCAGTAGGTTTGCTAACTGAACAAAACGACGAATAATTAATCATTATGAGTTTACTAGCAGGAAAGACAGCAATTATTACAGGTGCGTCTAAGGGTATTGGGAAAGGTATTGCAGAGGTCTTCGCCAAAAACGGAGCGAATGTAGCCTTCACGTATTTGAGTTCCGTGGAAAGAGGTCAGGCCTTAGAGCAGGAGCTAAAAGAACATGGAGCCCAAGTTAAAGGGTATCGTTCGGATGCCTCTAAAATGGAAGACGCTGAAGCTCTTGTAGCACAGGTTATAGAAGACTTTGGAGGAATAGACATTGTTGTAAACAATGCAGGTATTACTAAAGATACGCTCTTGATGAGAATGACCGAAGAGGATTTCAATCGAGTGATAGAAGTAAACTTAAATTCAGTATTTAACATGACCAAAGCGGTTCAACGCACCTTTCTAAAACAACGCGCTGGATCCATTGTAAATATTAGTTCGGTAGTAGGTGTAAAAGGCAATGCTGGACAGGCTAATTATTCTGCGTCTAAAGCAGGAATCATAGGTTTTACAAAATCAGTAGCCTTAGAATTAGGTTCTAGAAATATTCGCTGTAATGCAATTGCCCCGGGTTTTATAGAAACGGAGATGACAGCTGTATTGGATGAAAATACAGTACAACAGTGGAGAGAAGGTATACCGCTTAAAAGAGGGGGCAGTCCAGAGGATGTAGCCAACGCTTGTCTATTTTTAGCTTCAGACATGAGTGGTTACATAAGTGGACAGGTTCTCAATGTCTGCGGTGGAATGTTGACTTGATGCTTAGTGTAGTAGCTGCTTTAATTGCACTGATTGCAGGTGCTATAGTTGCTGCCTACTTATATTTTAAGCGAGGCGCTAAATTTCCTTGGGAATTGGCGCTTTTGCGTTTAATATGGTTTGCCCTTTTAATTTATGCTATACTTTCTCCACCCATAGAGAAGGTGGTAGAGGATAAGGTCAAACCTCACCTTACTGTTCTTGTAGACACCTCCGCTTCATTAAGTCTAGATAAGGACAGCCTCATGAGCAATGCATCGGATCCGTTTACATCACTGGGTTATCATGTAGATATTAAAGAATATGCTGAAAACAATATACCTTCGCAAACACCCTGGGCTTACGTTGGTGATGGCCATATTGCTCGCGTAACAAGCACCAATACCCCTTCATATTTTTCTCTATATCCTTCTAAAAAACTTCAACAAGGTTCCTTAATTCAAGGTATTGTAGTTCCACCAAGAGTGCTCATAGGATCAGCCATGAAGATTCGTGTTTTAGCACATCCTGAATGCGATGTGGTACTCACATTTAATGGAGCGGATCACTATGATCGATTATGGACAACCAATGCACCATTAAATTCAGGTTACCTGCCTATTAAGGTTGTAGCCCGTTTAAATGGGAGAATTGATGAATTAGAGGCTACTATTGAAGTATCAGAGTCTTTAGCCACTATTTTGATAGCGAGAAAGGTCCCTCATCCTCACGAGGGTATGATTCGTAGAATCTGCAAATCAAAGGGAATTGCGGTTCAAACAGTAAATTGGGACGAATTGAGTCGTATTGAAACCTTCACAGGACCAATTATTACACTTGGAGGTGGCGAAGCGGCATTAAGTCGTTTAGTTCAAGTGAGTAAGGTTCCATTGCTTCATTTAGACATAGCAGGAGCAAACTCTTATCCAAAGAAACAGGTTCTTAATCACTCAATTTTTGATTTCCCAGTAAAGGCCTATCAGAGAAAAAATACACCATCAATCAAAGTTGAAGGTCAAAGCATTGATGCGAGAGGAATCCACTGGTACAAAAGCGCTTTAGATGATGCCAATTCATTAAGTGCATTTGAACAGCTAATCAAAACATTATTGCAATGGTATGACCCCGTTCAATTAATGCTAACCCTCCCGCAACAAGCTCAAATGGATGAGCGTATTCATGTTTCAGCCGCTGCTGTAAACAGCCGTTCTGAGGCCATTCCTTCAACCATCTCTGGTTTTGTCAGATTAAATGATAAAATCATTGAAAAGCTAACGTATAAACCAGATGGATTGAGCTTGAACTCTTCTTTTATCCCGCGTTTACCAGGGAAGTATGAGGTAGTGGTAGAGGGTAATACGGAATTTGGACCTATAGAAACTAAGTCGGTAGTTCAGGTTAATAATGTAGATATTGAATCAGTTCGCGAGTTCAATACGGTCCAATTCAACTATTGGAAGAGCGATGGAGCTCAATTATTGGATTCAGTAGAACAAGAGGTAGTACCAAGATCAATCAGTTATAAAAAAGAAATTCCCCAACACCTGCACTGGTGGTATTGGGGAATTGCTCTCATAGCTGCTGCCACTGAATGGACTATTCGAAGAAGCAGAGGCTTGGTTTAGAGATTTGCAGCTAGAAACTCTTCAAGCTCATTTGGCTCCATATTCTTCGCTACAATAATTCCATCATCATCTAATAACATGTTTTGCGGAATAAACTGAACACCGTAATAGGTAGAAATTTCATTCTGCCAAAATTGAAGATCTGAAACTTGCGGCCATGGTAACCCGTCTTCTAGTATGCCTTGTTTCCACGAGTTTTCGTCTCTATCAAGACTTATACCGAGTATATTGAAACCTTTTCCTGCGTAGGTATTGTAC
>PXYR01000005.1:23313-28368 GCA_003023665.1 Bacteroidota bacterium | reverse complement strand
CACAGTGTTTTTGCGAATGTGAAAGCAATTTTAGAAGCAAGCGGCTCTTCTTGGGAAAAACTTGTGGATGTAACCGTCTTTCTAGTTGATATGAAGCGTGACTTCCACACATTCAATCGAATTTACGCTGAATACTTCAAGGAAAACCAGCCTTGTAGAACTACCGTTGAAATCAATAGTCTACCAACTCCTATAGCAATTGAACTTAAGTGCGTTGCCACTGTATAGAAACCCAATGAGTACATTCGAAGAATATTCACATTTAGATTTAGCTGCTATACACAAAGACGTTCTTGAGCGTTGGAAAGCAGAAAACGTATTTGAACAAACACTATCCAAACGTCAAGGAGCTGAACCTTGGATTTTCTTTGAAGGCCCACCAAGTGCTAATGGTTTGCCAGGCATTCATCATGTGATGGGGCGCTCTTTAAAGGACGTTTTCTGCCGATACAAAACACAACAAGGTTATCTAGTTGATCGCAAAGCGGGATGGGATACTCACGGACTCCCTGTTGAATTGGGGGTAGAAAAAGAATTGGGAATTACCAAAGAAGATATTGGCAGCAAGATTTCCATAGAAGAGTACAACGATGCGTGTAGAGAAGCAGTAATGCGGTACACGGGCATCTGGAAAGAACTTACCGATCAGATGGGGTATTGGGTGGACTTGGACGATCCCTATGTAACCTACGATTCTAAATACATGGAGAGCGTATGGTGGCTACTTGCTGAACTCTACAATAAAGGTCTTATCTACAAGGGGTATACTATTCAACCTTATTCACCAAAGGCCGGAACGGGTTTGAGTTCGCATGAGCTCAATCAACCCGGATGCTATAGAAATGTGAAAGACCACACGGTTGTTGCACAATTCAAGATGATTTCTTCGGAGAAAACAAGGACGCTCTTTGGCTCAGAGGATGCACAATTCTTGGCTTGGACCACTACACCGTGGACGTTGCCCTCCAATACCGCTCTAACCGTTGGTCCAAAGATTGAATATTCCTTAGTAAGGACGTTCAATCAATATACTTTTGAGCCAATTAATATCATTGCTGCAACCGCATTGCTAGGCAAACTCTTTGGCAAAAAATTCGTAGAGGGCGATCCTAAATCGTATCAAAACGGTGACAAAAAAATACCTTACGAGGTAATAAAGACCGTTCAAGGAAAAGACCTAGTTGGAATTCAGTACGAGCAACTTCTGCCATATGCTTTACCTCATGAACGGCCGGAGGATGCTTTTAAGGTTATTCCGGGAGATTTTGTTACCACGGAGGACGGAACGGGTATTGTACATACTGCTCCAACCTTTGGGGCAGATGATGCTAAAGTAGCTGCTGATGCCGGTGTCCCGCCTCTATTGGTAATGGATGAAAATGATAATTTGGTTCCATTGGTAGATTTACGCGGTAAATTCAGACCAGAGTTGGCCGATCCTATTTTTGGCCTGGGAAATGAATACATCAAAGCTGAATACCTCACAGACGCTGAAAAAGAAACGTCATTCCTTGAGCAAAAGGAAAAACTTAAGCCAATCATCCCTGAACTTAAGGCTTATTTGAGCGTAGATGAACGCATTGCCCTAAAGTTAAAGTTAGAAAACAAGGCATTCAAGATTGAGAAGTACGAGCACAGCTACCCGCATTGTTGGCGTACGGACAAACCCGTTTTGTACTACCCGCTGGATAGCTGGTTTATCAAATCCACTTCCAATAAAGAACAGATGATTGCTTTGAATAAGACCATCAACTGGAAACCTGCTTCTACAGGAACAGGAAGGTTTGGAAATTGGCTGGAAAATTTAAATGATTGGAACCTAAGTCGTTCTAGGTTTTGGGGAATTCCGTTGCCCATTTGGAGCACAGAAGATGGTGATCACCACATCTGTATTGGAAGCGTAGAAAAGCTGCAATCAGAAATTCGCAACTCCATAGAGGCTGGAAATATGGACCATGATCCACTCGAAGGTTTCGTTGCCGGTGATATGAGTACATCAAACTATGACAAGATTGACCTTCATCGTCATATCATGGATAAAGTCGTTTTAACAAGTCCTACCGGCAAGGTAATGCACCGTGAAAGTGACTTGATTGACGTTTGGTTTGACAGCGGTTCAATGCCCTATGCGCAATGGCACTACCCTTTTGAAAACAAGGACAAGGTGGATCAAGAAGGAGCTTATCCAGCAAATTTCATTGCCGAAGGGGTGGATCAAACGCGCGGTTGGTTTTTCACACTGCACGCCATTTCGTCAATGGTTTTCAATAAAGTGGCCTACAAAAACGTGATCTCAAATGGTCTTGTTTTAGACAAAAACGGCATGAAAATGTCCAAACGATTGGGCAATGCTGTAGACCCGTTTGATACCATGGAAAAATATGGTGCAGATGCCCTTCGTTGGTACATGCTGACCAATGCCTCACCTTGGGACAACCTTAGATTTGATATGGAGGGTTTGGAAGAGGTTCGTCGTAAATTCTTTGGAACCTTACACAATACTTACGCCTTCTTTGCATTGTATGCCAATGTGGATGGTTTTCAATTTAAAGAAGCCGCCATCCCGGTATCCGAGCGACCAGAAATGGATCAATGGATTCTTTCCGAATTAAATACCTTGATAGCGCAAGTAGTCAATGGTATGGAAGCATTTGAACCTACTCGCGCTTTCCGACCAATTCAAGAATTTACCACGGAAAAACTTTCCAATTGGTATGTTAGGCTTGGTCGCCGCAGGTTTTGGAAAGGTGAATATGAAGCAGATAAAATAAGTGCCTACCAAACTTTATGGACCTGTTTGGAAACATTGAGTCGTCTAATGGCCCCACTAGCGCCGTTTTATGCTGACCGTTTGTATCAGGACCTTCACAATGGAGTGGTTTTAAACGGAGAAAACAGTGTTCATTTAACGGAATATCCTACAAGTAATTCAGCGCTCATCAATGCGGATTTGGAACTTAAAATTAATACGGCCAGAAAACTCACCTCATTAGTATTAAGCATTCGTAAGAAGGAAAATTTAAAGGTTAGACAGCCGCTCGCAAGAGTTCTTGTTCCAGCTTTAAACCATGATGATACAGTCGTATTAGAAAGCATTCAAGACCTTTTACTCGCCGAAGTCAATGTGAAGTCGCTTGAAATCATAGCTCCGGATGCCGGGGTTTTTGTCAAAAAAGTGCGTCCAAATTTCAAGGCGCTAGGACCTAAAGTAGGCCGTCACATGAAAGCGGTTAAAGTTTTTATTGAAGGTATGCAGCCCAGTGCAATAGATGACTTTGAAAGTAGAGGAGAAATCTCCTTTGAAGACCAAGGTCAAATGGTTACCATTGATATAGCTGATTGTGAAGTGGTAACAGAAGATATTCCAGGTATGCTCGTTGCAACCGGTGATGGATTAACCGTTGCATTAGACGCTGAATTGACAGATGATTTGCGCAATGAGGGATTGGCAAGAGAATTAGTAAATAGACTTCAGAACCTACGTAAATCCTCTGGATTAGATGTAGTGGACAGGATTTCTGTTACTATTCATTCCGAAAAAAACTTCACGTCTAATCTAGAAAGTTTCGTACCTTATATAAAAGACGAAGTGCTCGCAGATCAAATATTGTGGGGTGAAACAGATGTAAATGAAACGGAGGTAGAAGGGCATAAGATTTGTATTTCTATTTCAAAGATTTAATTAAATTCGTGCCTCTCTTTCCTATACAGTAAACTTATTTGAACATGTCAGATCAAGCAAAAACCAGATATAATGATGCTGAATTGGCCGAATTCAGAACAATCATTGAAAAGAAAATCGCAAAAGCAGAAGAAGATTTAGCACTTCTTAGAGAACAATTTGCGAATGATATGAATAACGGTACAGACGATACCTCTCCTCAATTTAAATCCTTTGAAGAGGGATCTATCACCATGAGTAAAGAGAGAAACTCTCAATTAGCTTCTCGTCAGGAGAAATTCATACGCGATTTAAAAAATGCAATTGTTCGCATTGAAAATAAAACGTACGGCATCTGCAGAGTTACAGGCAAACTAATTGAAGCAGATAGACTAAAATTGGTTCCTCACGCTACACTGAGCATGGAAGCTAAACTCAATCAGCGTTGAGAAAAGCAACCTTAATTGTCTTCTCTGTAATTCTATTTGACCAATTAGTTAAGCTTTGGGTAAAGAGCACCATGTACCTTGGTCAAAGCTTCGAAATCACACCTTGGTTTTATATTCATTTTACCGAAAACCCTGGTATGGCCTTTGGACTAGAACTTGGAGGTGTCACGGGTAAGTTGGCATTAACCATATTCAGAATCATTGCAATTATTGGAATAATGTATTGGTTGAGGTCCACCGTCAAAGCCGGGACAACTAATGTTGCTGTCTGGGGTATAAGCTTGATACTAGCCGGTGCAATAGGCAATGTTTTGGACAGCTTGTACTATGGCGTCATTTTCTCCGATTCATTAGGAAAGGTCGCAGAGTTTTTGCCTGAAGCAGGCGGTTATGCTCCGGTGTTACAAGGCAAAGTAGTGGATATGCTCTACTTTCCTTTGTATGAAGGAAATCTTCCCGAATGGTTACCTGTTTGGGGCGGTAAATATTTTACTTTTTTCAGACCCATTTTTAATATTGCAGATACTGCTATATCTACCGGTGTAGGTCTACTTTTTGTCTTTCAACGTAGTGTTTTCAAGTAATGAAACAGTGGCTGAACTATACGTTCGGCGGCCAATCTTGTCGCTTATACTTTGACGGTTCAATGCATGTGAAAGCATTGAACACCTTGTTTATTTCCGACCTACATCTTGGCAAAGGCGGTCAATTCCGAAAAGAAGGTATCCCTACTCCTGTAGCGGCACATAAGAAAGGGATGCAGCGATTAAAAGAAGCTATGGAAAGACATCCTACTTCCAATGTGGTTTTTCTAGGGGATCTTTTTGATGGGAATCAAAATAAAGAAACTATTGATTTAAAGAGTCTTATTCAAAAAGCAGGCAGCCGCACTTTTACTCTAGTCAAGGGAAACCACGACTACGATTTACCCGATTGGGCCGATTT
>PXYR01000005.1:0-23090 GCA_003023665.1 Bacteroidota bacterium | reverse complement strand
TGGATAGGTGTATTGCCTGCTTTTGGGGCATTGACTGGACATCATTCATTGGGCGAAACGGGTCATTATTTTGGAATATTGGAAAACCAGATTACCGCACTCGGTAATTGGTCGGAATGAGCGTTTTTTAACCCTCTTTTAACCAATTATTTTTATCAATATGCGTTTTTTTGAACACGATTAAAAAGCATCATTATGCAGACAACTCCTGATATAATTGCCTTGAATGAAAGCATTAAAAATGAAAGTGCATTTATAACCCTCATTCAAAATGAACTGAGTAAAGTAATCATTGGCCAACAAGGCATGGTCGAAGGTCTTTTAATTGGGCTGTTAGCCGACGGTCATGTTTTATTAGAAGGTGTGCCTGGTTTGGCAAAAACACTTGCCATTAATAGTCTAAGTCAGACTATTGGCGCTTCATTCTCTCGGGTACAGTTTACGCCAGATTTGTTACCGTCAGATATTATAGGCACACAGATTTACAACATGAGTGAGCATCTTTTTGAAACTAAAAAGGGCCCGGTATTTAGCAACTTTGTCCTTGCTGATGAAATCAATAGAGCTCCTGCAAAAGTTCAAAGCGCGCTACTTGAAGCAATGCAGGAAAGGCAGGTTACTCTAGGTGATAAAAGCTATCCGTTGCCTAAACCTTTTTTGGTAATGGCTACGCAAAACCCGGTTGAACAAGAAGGAACCTATCCCCTTCCAGAAGCACAAATGGACCGATTCCTATTGAAAATCACATTGACCTATCCTGAAAGAGAAGACGAAAGAACCATATTGCGTAATCAACTTCGCAGCAACATGGAATCATTAAATTCCGTGGTTAGTACCGAGCAAATTCTTAAGGCGCGTACAGCTATAGATAGTATCTATATGGATGAAAAGATTGAATCTTACATCCTTGATATTGTTTTTGCAACTCGATTTCCAAAGGAATTTGCCATCCCCAGCTTGAGTAATAAGATCAGTTTTGGTGCCTCACCACGTGGTTCTATAGCATTAGCGAAGGCCGCTAAATGTCATGCGTTTTTAAGACATAGGGGGTTTGTCATTCCAGAAGATGTCCGATCTGTAGCTCCCTCCGTTTTACGACACAGAATCGGTTTAACCTATGAGGCAGAAGCGGAAGAAATCACGCAAGACGATATAGTAACCGAGGTACTCAACACCTTAATGGTTCCCTAGAATTCTTCTGATTTGGACGCAATTACCTTATTACAACAAGTTCGTCGCATAGAAATTAAAACGCGCCGATTAAGCGATCAGCTCTTTTCCGGAGAATACCAAAGTTCGTTCAAAGGAAGAGGTATGAGCTTTGCTGAAGTTCGTCCTTACCAAAGTGGTGATGATGTACGCAGTATTGATTGGAATGTCACTGCTAGAAAACGTGCGCCTTACATTAAAGTATTTGAGGAGGAACGCGAATTAACCTTGTTTTTAGTAATCGATATCAGCAAGAGTATTCAGTTCGGAACAAGCGAGCGAAGCAAGCGCGATTCATTGACTGAAATAGCCGCGACTTTAGCTTTTAGTGCAATGGGTAATAATGATAAAATTGGCATCATACTGTTTGCTGGAGAGGTTGAGAAAGTGATTCCACCTAAAAAAGGAAAAAAGCATGTCATGCGAATTATTCAGACCCTTTTGGAATGGGAGCCTCAATCTTCCGGAACAAATATTGACCTAGCAATGGAGCATTTATTGAAAATTCAAAAGCGGCACAGCAATGTATTTTTAATGAGTGATTTTATGGGCAATTTGCCCGATAAAAGTTTTAAAATCGCAGCAAAACGCTATGATTTGTGTGCAATTCACAGTTTTGATGAAAAAGAAATTTCATTGCCCTCTTTAGGCATGGTCCCAATGCAGGATCTTGAAACTGGTGCCGTGCGTTGGATAAATACAAACAGCAGAGAATTACGAAATAAACTAGTTGAGCGATTTGAATATAAAAACACGCAACTGAGCACCCTTGCTAAGCGGTCCGGTGCCGGCTTAATCTCAGTCGAGATGAATGAAGATTATGTTCCTCCACTATTGAACTACCTAAAATCTAAGTCGCGATAATGGTTAGAACTATAGTATTTATCCTTATTCTATCCTCAAAGTGGCTTGTTGGTCAAGAACAACGTGCCATAGATCATGCTGTATTACATGCGTATTGTGATACCTCAATGTATTACGTTGGAGATCTAATAAAGTATACCATAGAGCACACAAGCAGCGCAGATTCATTCGAGCTTGATTCCATTCAGGAATTGACGTTAATTTCTATGCAAACCGATACTTTAGAACAGAGTATCCAATATCGTATTTCCTTTCTTGCGCTTGATTCAGGAACGTTTACCTTACCCTTTGCAGAAGTGCGAATTGGTGCCAATTTGTATCAAAATGACTCCGTAGTCGTACAAGTGAATATTCTTCCTGAGGCGCAAGGGGTATTACGTGCAGAAGATAGAGCATTAGCAACCGTTCCATTTAGTTTATTGGGTTGGGTCAATCATTATAAAATTCATCTAGGGCTTGGCGCTCTTGCCTTATTAATACTCTATGCAATTGTTCGATATTTTCAACGCAAACCTTCCACTTCTGAAAAACCTTTAGCTGTTTCTTCAAAAGATTGGTTTGGTGACACTATGAGAGAACTGGCAAGGCTCAAAGAAGAAAAACTATGGGAACAAGATGCGAAAGATTACTATGTTCAAATTGGCGACATACTTAGACTATATCTAAGCGAGCAATGTGGTTTACCTCTGACCGAACAAACTACTGCCGAGAGTCTCTCAATGCTTCAAAATAAATGGAAAGAAGAATGGCTTCAGAGTTATGAATTTATAATGACTCGAGCAGATTTTGTAAAATTTGCAAAAGGTCAGATGACCGTTCAAGACCATCTAGACTGCCTGAGCCGAGCGGAAGAATTGGTCGTTAGTTTCAAACCTAAATCTGACCAAGATGAGTGATTGGAATTTTAGCGACCCACTTTGGCTTTACGGCCTCATAGCAATACCTATTGCCTTTACAATGATGGTGGTATTGCGTTCCAAACGAATGAATCACTATGGATACTCTCAAATAGAAGGGACAGGGAAATATTGGGTTGCATCACTCAAAAACTATACGGGTATTTTATCTTGGTTGGCTATGGGCTCTCTTTGTATCGCCTTAGCTCGCCCCCAGACAACGCAAGTCAACCAACAACCATCACAAAACCTAGGTATTGATATGATGTTGGCGTTGGATATAAGCACGTCCATGTTGGCAAAAGACCTAAAACCTAATAGACTAGAAGCATTAAAGGAAGTTGCTACAGACTATGTGATCAGAAGGAATATGGATAGGATTGGCCTAGTGATTTACGCAGGAGAATCATACAGCCCCGTTCCTTTAACTACTGATCATAGCTTGCTCAATGAACAAATTAGGTCATTGCAATATGATATGCTTGATGGTGGTACAGCAATTGGTATGGGACTTAGTACTGCCGCAAATAGACTAGCAGAAAGCGCAGCTAAAAGTAAAATCATCATTCTTCTCACAGATGGCGAAAATAATGCTGGGTTGGTTGATCCTATTCAAGCAGGCGAATTATGTGCAAGTTTGGGCATCAAAGTATATACCATCGGTCTAGGCACCAATGGGATTGCTTCCATGCCCGTGGGTATTGACCCGAATACAAAAGAATTTGTTTACCGTCCTGTGCAAGTAACCATAGACGAAGCGCTACTTAAAAGAATAGCTGAAATGACCAATGGTCAATATTTTAGAGCAACAGACAGAGAAAGCTTGGAGAATATTTATGGTATTATTGACAGTCTAGAGAAAAGTGAAATTGAAGGATTTCAATTTTACAGATATGATGAACATTATTCCATCTTTGTGTGGATGGCTATAGCTTTCATAGCGTTTGAATTGATATTGAATTTTGTAGTCTTAAAATCTGCGTTTTAATGGATTTCAAGTGGCAATTCCCAGAACTATTAATCGTTGGACCGGTGTTATTTGCAACGCTGATTTTCTGTTCTTTTCTATTTCATAATTGGAGAAAAAAGGTTTGGAGAATCTTGGGCTTAGCGTATTCGTCTGCCAAACTTAAGAAGTCATTCGGGTCTGTGCGGTTTTTCACTAAATATACCCTACTTGCTCTATCTCTGCTGTTTCTTGGGCTGAGTCTAGCAAACCTTCAAATGGGTGGTCAAAAGCAAAAGGTAAATCGCAAGGGTACGGATGTAGTATTTGCACTTGATGTGAGCCGCTCTATGTTGGCAGAAGATATTGCCCCTAATAGATTGGACAAGGCAAAGCTGCTCATTTCAAGAACCCTTGGCCAGCTGAGCGGGGATCGTGTAGGTCTAATTGCGTATGCCGGAAGTGCATATCCTGCTCTACCAATAACTACAGATTATGTGGCAGCCAAAATGGCCTTGGATGCTGCTAATCCAAATGCCGTTCCATCGCAAGGAACAAACCTTGCTGCAGCGCTCAAATATGCCTTTGGTTACTTTAATCCAGCATCCCCAGCGGGAAGGTTCATAATTGTCTTTACCGACGGGGAAGATCATGAAGAATTAGAGGGACTTGAACTTCCAGAATTTCCTGTACAAATTCTCTTTGTAGGGCTGGGCACGCAAAGCGGCGGTCCCATTCCAATTCAGAAAACTAGATCGGGCACTATTTACAAAAAGGATAAAAAAGGCGAAGTAGTCATTACAAGAAGAGATGAAAAAATATTGTCCAATCTCATCGAAGAAATCGGTGCAAATTATATTGACGGAAACAGAACTGATGAGGCAATTAAACTTGTACAAGATTTCATACTAACGGGCGAGCAAGCGGCTATTTCAGAGGAAATCGCAATTGACTATGAGCCACAGTTTCAATGGTTTCTTTTTCCCGCGTTACTCTTCCTTTTACTTTATACACTCTTACCTAATAAAATAGGTAATCCAACCAAATACAGTACCTTAATTTTACTTTTGGCCTGTTCATCTTTGAAGGCACAGAATGCCGACACCCTTAAATCAAGCCCAACAATTAAAGAAGGCAGTGCTCACGATTATTACAACAGTATCAAACAAGGGAATAAATTAGCCGAAGAGGATAATTCATCTACCGCATCCCAAGAATTTCTGAATGCCACAGCAATTAATCCAGAAGGCTTTGAAGGATGGTATAACCTAGGATCTTCCCTACTTAAAGAAGGGAAAACTGATGAAGCAAAAAATGCATTAAAAGAATCGTTGCGTCACACAAAAAGCAAGAATAAAAAAAGTGATGCCTTATACAATTTAGGTGACGCTGCATTTGATCAGGAAGCTTACGAAGAAGCCGTGAATTATTACAAAGAAAGTATCCTACAAAATCCATCTAGAACAGATGCCCAATACAACTACAATAGGGCATACGAAAAACTCATGCAGCAGCAAAAGCAACAAAATCAAGAAGACAAAAGCGAAAGCCAAAAACAAGAGGAAAAGGACGATTCGAAAACGGACAAGGACGATTCACAAGACCAAAATTCTGATGATAATAATGCTAAAGACAAGGAAAATCAGCAAGGTCAAAATAAAGATGAAAATGAACCAAATCAAGAGCAGGATGAGGATCAAATGGGTGACCCTAAAGAAAACCAGAATGGTAAAGAGCCTAAAGATGATGGGGAATCCAAAGGCAAGTTAAGCCCTGAAGAAATCAAAGGCCTCTTGGAAGCAATACAACGGGCAGAAGAGAAAACGGCGCAAAAGGCAAATTCTAAGAAGGCAAAAGGCAAAAAGAAAAGCGGTGAAAAAGATTGGTAACTTATTATTGATTGCAGCACTTTTTCTAAGTGTGTGCGCCAATGGGCAAAACATAGCACTTACCGCAAAGTGTTCAAGAACTGCTGTGGATCTCAATGAAACCTTTAGAATCACGTTTACAACAAATGCAAGAAGAGGGGAAATTACTCCCCCAAACTTTGAACAATTCATAGTGGTCAGCGGACCTTATCAATCAAGTCAAACTCAAATAATAAATGGTAGGGTTTCGTCCAATAGATCCTTATCCTATGATGTTGTTGCTCAAAAAAAAGGAGAGTTTGTGCTTCCTGCAGCCTTCATAATAGTAGATGGAAAACGAATAGAAAGCAATAAGCTTAAAATTACAGTCAAAGAAGGATTAAAAAAGAAAAATAATATCCAGCAGCAGGCAGAAGAAAGTTTTAATGTGACTATTCTCTCCTCAAAGAAAGCCGTTTATGTCGGAGAGCCCATTATACTGAAATTCCGTGCGACTCTTTTTGATCCGGTAAGAAATTTAGACATTATTCAATCACCCAACTTTGAGAATGTACTTCAACAGCAGCTGGATTCAAAGGAGGAGAGCTATAGAGAGGTTGTAGGAAACAAAGTTGCTACCATATACGATTTTGATAAGCGACTTATTCTACCCAATACCCCCGGGGTTTTAGGAGGACAAGAACTAAAAATAAGAGGTCAGGTTCAAGTACCAACCGGGCAACGAGATTTCTTTAATATGCCTCTAATGAAGTATGTTCCACAAGTTGCTTCTGCCAAAATACCGGCGGTAAAAATTAAACCACTTCCAGATGGTGCCCCATCCCATTTCACCGGGGGAGTGGGTTCCTTAAACCTAATTAGAGAAATAAGTAGGCGCGAAGTAAGCGGAGATGAAAGTATAACCATCAAACTTAGAATTGAGGGTAAAGGAAACCTAAGCACAATCGAAGTGCCTGAGTTAAGCAACGTAGAAGGCTTTGATATCTACGACCCTAAATTCAACGAAAACATTCGTTTTGGTGAGCGAGGAATAACAGGCTATAAAGAATATGAATATCTATTAGTACCGCAGTACCGCGGTAGCTTTGTATTACCAGAAATCAAATGGACTTACTTTGATTTAAAGACAGATAAATACAAAACTGTTACTATAACAGAAGATACTTTAACAGTTCGTAACCCGAATTTAGCTGCATCTAAACCAAATTCCAATTTGGCGACATCCTCTGAACAAGAATCTACCCTCTTAGATGAAGACATACATTATTTACAAAATATTGATATTAAGACTGATCGTAGGGGCCTAATAAAAAAGGGGACATTGATTTTGCTAGCTGTTTTGGGATTATGTTGGCTGTGGCAACTTGCGCCAAAACGAACGGAATCAAAAGGCTCAAATTGGAGGAAAATTAAATTAAGAGAGGTGCAGAAAGCTTTTAGTTCTAAGGATGAAAAGAGGTATGGGAAAATGCTAAACGCCTTAGAATTTGGACTCGTAGAAAAAGGGCTGAATTTAGAAAACGTTACCAAAATCAACCTTCAAAATACCTACGGTAATCAAATTGGAAATGAAATATTTACGCTCATTGAAAATTGTAATCTTGCCCAATATGCTCCAGTGAGCTCTTCTAATGACGATTCCAACATGAATGCTTTTATAGAGATATGGAAGACCATCTAAATACTATTGCGGATAGTGCTAGAGCACTTTATGATAGGGGCCTGTATAGAGACGCTCTAGAAAAATATGATGCGTTAGTTCAATCACAGGTTCATGAAAGTGCGCTGTACTTCAATTTGGGTAATTGTTATACCCGATTAGGTGAGCTTGGTGAAGCCAAAGTAAATTTTGAAAGGGCCTTATTGTATGACCCCGTAAATGAAAGCGCAAGACATAATCTTGATTGGGTAAACTTGAGAATCTCTGAGAGTATTCAGCAGCCCCAAGAAGAGCTTTTACATTGGATTAGTGAAAGTGCACGCACTATACTTCAGCCAGAAACTTGGACTATTCTGAGTTGTTGTTTTATTCTTATTTCCTTGTCTTTATTGATTGTAAGAAGAACAAAAATGGTGGATTTTACTTGGAGATGGCCCTTTACTACAACCGTTTTGGCCATCGTGCTGCTTATAATTGGCCAAATAAGTGTACCCAAGTCTCAACTTGCAATTGTTATAGAAAGAAATAGCACTGGCTTTAGTGAGCCATCAAGTAAAAGCAATCAAGTTGTCATACTCAATGAAGGTAATTCTGGAATTGTAATTCAAGAAGAAAACAATTGGTCTCACATTAAATTTAGCAACGGACGCGTTGCTTGGTTTTCTTCAAAAGACTGGGAGAACATACTCCCATAAATAGAGCTAAACCAATCTTGGTAGCCAAGTTTTAATGGAAGTGGTAATACCCATAGCCTCTTGATAGCTATATGGAAAGGCCCGAACAACATTTTTTGACTCATTCCACTTAGGATGCTTTTTATCTCCCGAGGCATAAATAAAGAAATGCTTTTTGGCATTTTCTAAGGCTTTCGCCATCTGTTCATTAGTCAGACCCTCAAAGCCAGCTACATTGGATAACGAGCCATCATCAAAGGATTCCTGTAAAGTTTTACCTTGATCCATTGGAGATTTCCAAATAGGAAAAAAGAAGGGGTAGCCGTAAATAAGATTGTTTACTATTTTATCTTCCATAACGAATGGTTGGTTTTGGTCGGTTCTTGAAAGATATGAACATAATGTTAATAACCTTGAATAAATGAGTCGTTTTTGCAACAATACGGACATACAAACAATAATTTATCTTTATTGAATACTGTTTGACTGTTTTTTAGATAAAATACGCCGTTCTTATTCGTGATGCTTGAAACCCTGTGCTTTTAGTTCGACAACTTTATCATCGCGGGTTATCAAGTTGGCTCCGGAACCCTCCTTGACATAACCAATAACACTCAGGTGTGGGTTGGCCTTAATCTTATCGTGATCTTCAATAGAAATAGTGAAGAGTAATTCGTAATCCTCCCCCCCATTTAAGCCAACAGTGGTTGTATTCAAATTGAATTCTTCACACAATGTGTAAATGCTGGGATCTATGGGAATTTTATTTTCATAGACATTAAACTGATGATTGGAGGCTTTGCTCAAGTGAAGAATTTCTGAACTGAGACCGTCACTAATATCTATCATGGAAGTTGGTTGCACTTGAAGATTATGGAGCAGGTCTACTATGTCCTTTCTAGCTTCTGGCTTCAGCTGCCTTTCTAGAATATATTCATGACCGCCCAATTCTGGCTGCATATCGGGGTTTTCAATAAAGACTTGTTTCTCCCGTTCCAAGATTTGTAGACCCATATAGGCTCCTCCAACATCACCGCTTATTACGATTAAGTCATTGTCCTTTGCTCCACTGCGCTTAGTTGCTTTTGCTTTTTCAACCCGACCGGTAGCGGTGATGCTAATCATCAATCCAGAAGTTGACGCTGTTGTATCGCCGCCAATCAAATCCACATTGTAGCGCTCGCAAGCTAAGTGTATCCCTTCATAAATTTCTTCTAACGCCTCTACAGGGAATCGATTAGAAACCGCAATACCAACAGTTATGTGCTCTGCAGTGCCATTCATTGCATAAATGTCACTCAGGTTTACTACAACGCTCTTGTAGCCCAAGTGCTTCAACGGCATGTAACTTAAATCAAAATGAACTCCTTCCACGAGCAGGTCTGTGGTAATAGCAGTAAAATATGCACCATGATCTATGAGACCGGCGTCATCGCCCATGGCTAGAGCGGTATTTGGAAGTTTGGATTTAGCATTTTTAACGAGATGGTCTATTAGGCCAAACTCGCCTAATTCAGATATGGGTGTCCGCTGTGGGTTCTTTGAATCAAACATAGAGCAAAGTTATAACCTTATAGGTCTTGATTGCAATATAAAAGCCCCATATTCATTAACTTTGCAGTGCTTTTTTAGAATTAGTCTAAATCAATATGGTTAAAGTATCCACAACAGCGAAAGATAAGTTATCTGCCCTCATGGCAGAGGAAGGCAAGAATCTCGCGTCCAGCTATGTTAGTGTTGGAGTAGAAAGCGGTGGTTGTTCCGGCTTGTCATACAAAATGGAATTTTCGTCCGAAATACCTGAAAATGCTGAACTCTACGAAGATAATGGAGTTAGAGTAGTAGTTGAGAAAAAAAGTCTTCTTTACCTCATTGGAACTACCTTGGAATACACAGGTGGTCTTAACGGCAAAGGGTTCAGTTTTAATAATCCGAACGCTACGCGTACCTGTGGGTGCGGAGAGAGTTTCGCAGTATAATACACATGAGCGACGAAATCTTAGGTGAAATCACCGCATCAGAATACAAGTACGGCTTCACAACAGAAATCGAAAGCGATACGGTGCCCCCGGGTTTAAATGAAGATGTGATTCGTTTAATCAGTTCAAAAAAGAATGAACCCGAATGGATGCTCGAATGGCGGTTAGACGCTTATCATACTTGGTCGGAAATGGTAGAGCCTGATTGGCCCAACGTCCATTATCAAAAGCCTGATTTCCAGGCCATCTCCTATTATAGTGCACCCAAGCAAAAGAAAACTTTAGACAGTCTAGATGAAGTTGATCCTGAATTGCTAAAGACATTTGAGAAATTAGGGATAAGCTTAGACGAGCAAAAGCGCCTAAGTGGTGTAGCTATGGATGTGGTCGTAGATTCAGTATCTGTGGCAACAACGTTTAAAGAAACGCTTGCTGAAAAAGGAATCATCTTCTGCTCCATGAGTGACGCAATTCAAGAACATCCTGAATTGGTTCGGAAGCACTTAGGAACTGTTGTACCAAAAAGAGATAATTTTTACGCGGCGTTGAATAGTGCCGTTTTTACTGACGGGTCTTTCTGCTATATTCCAAAAGGCGTTCATTGTCCAATGGAATTGAGCACTTATTTCCGGATTAATGAAGCGGGTACTGGTCAATTTGAGCGTACCCTACTCGTGGCCGATTCTGGCTCTTTTGTGAGTTATTTAGAAGGCTGTACCGCACCGCAAAGAGATGAAAATCAATTACATGCTGCAGTAGTTGAACTCGTTGCAATGGAAGATGCAGAAATCAAATACAGTACTGTACAAAATTGGTTTCCAGGAGATGCCGAAGGTAAAGGTGGTGTATTCAACTTTGTTACCAAACGTGGCATATGCGAGCGCAATGCAAAAATTAGTTGGACACAAGTCGAAACCGGATCTGCAGTTACTTGGAAATACCCTTCCTGTATTTTAAAAGGAGACCACTCCATTGGTGAGTTTTATAGTGTGGCGGTTACCAATAAGTTTCAGCAGGCGGATACAGGAACGAAAATGATTCACTTAGGGAAAAACACCAAAAGCACCATAATTTCTAAAGGTATCAGTGCCGGTAAGAGCCATAACAGTTATAGAGGTTTAGTTCGGGTTGGCGCACGTGCAGAAAACGCTAGAAATTTTAGTCAATGTGATTCCCTTTTAATGGGTGATCAGTGCGGTGCACACACCTTCCCGTATATTGAAGCTCAGCATCCAAGTGCTCAAATAGAACACGAAGCAACCACATCTAAGATTGGTGAAGACCAGATCTTCTATTGTAATCAAAGAGGAATTGGCACCGAAGAAGCCATTGCATTAATTGTAAATGGATATTGTAAAGAAGTATTGAACCAGCTTCCAATGGAATTCGCAGTGGAGGCACAAAAACTATTGGAGATCTCTCTTGAGGGCTCTGTAGGATAAGCCATGATTAAAATCAAAGACTTACAAGCCGGTATAGAAGAAAAGGAAATTCTTCGCGGTATTGATCTAGAAATAAACGCAGGTGAAGTACATGCTATTATGGGGCCCAACGGTTCAGGAAAATCAACCTTAAGCAGCATAATTGCAGGTAGAGAAGATTATGAAATTAGTGGCGGTACAATAGATTTTGAAGGTGAAGACCTCATGGATTTATCACCTGAGGAACGAGCGCATAAAGGTGTTTTTCTGAGTTTTCAATATCCTGTAGAAATTCCGGGAGTTACCGTAAGTAACTTCATCAAAACGGCAATCAACGAAAGTAGAAAAGGTCGTGGCGAAGAAGCTATGGAAGCAAGAGAGATGCTAGCTATGATGCGCGAAAAAACGGCTTTGCTTGAGATGGACAAGAGTTATCTGAGCCGAAGTTTAAATGAGGGATTTTCTGGTGGAGAAAAAAAGCGCAATGAGATTTTTCAAATGGCAATGCTTCAACCAAAATTGGCCATTCTTGATGAGACTGATTCTGGTTTAGATATAGACGCCCTTAGAATTGTAGCAAACGGTGTGAATAAATTGCGTAGCAAGGATAATGCTGTGCTGGTCATTACTCATTACCAAAGATTACTGGATTATATAGAGCCAGACTTCGTACATGTATTGTACAATGGTAAAATTGTGAAAAGTGGCGATAAAAGCTTGGCACTAGAATTAGAAGCAAAAGGTTACGACTGGATCAAGGCAGAAAACGCATGACAGATTTAGCACAAGATTTACTTTCCTCTTTTGTGATTGCCGAATCCGAATTAAACGGCAGCAAGAATTTGGCCGTTGTAAACATGCGCAAGGAAGCCTTAGACCGCTTTGAAGCATTGGGCTTTCCCACTACACGGGACGAAGAATGGAAATATACCAATCTAAAACCCGTACTGAATCGCGATTACAAAATCATGCTGAAAAGCGAAAGTGCAGTTTCATTTGGAGACATTAAACAATATCTACTTAGTGATTTAGATACCTATAAACTGGTATTCATTAACGGGAAGTACAGCTCTTGGCTGAGCGAATCCACGCACCAAAGCTATGATATTTGTACGTTCGCGGCCGCACTTAATAAGTACCCAGAAATTCTGTCTACGTATTTGGGCAAAGCGGCTCCATCAGGTGAAACTTTCATAGATCTTAATACTGCTTTTGCTGACGATGGCGCCTATATAAGGGTTAAGGCAAATCAAACGGTAGATAAACCCATTGAAATCATCTATCTAACTACAGAGGAAAACGGGTCAACCTTCTCACAGGCGAGAAACCTAATCGTTGTTGAGCAAAATGCAGAAGTTCAAATTGTTGAAAGACATCAAAATTTGGGGAATGATGAGAGCTTTACCAACTTTGTGAGTGAAGTTTTTGCAGCTCGTGATGCACGAGTTAGCTATTACAAAGTCCAAAATGATAGCATTAAGGCTTCCCTTATAGACAATACGCACGTTCAGCAAGAAACAAACTCCAACGTACATGTAGGCACCTATACTTTTGGAGGTAAACTGGTACGCAATAACTTGCATTTCTACGCAGGTGGTGAGCATACAGAGAGTCATATGGACGGCATTACCATTATAGGTGATGGTCAAACCGTTGACCATCATACACTAGTTGACCATATGGAGCCTAATTGTTATAGTCGTGAGTTATATAAAGGCATCTATCTAGGCAAAAGCCATGGTGTTTTCAATGGAAAAGTCTTAGTTCGTCAAAAAGCGCAGAAAACCAATGCTTTTCAACAGAATGATAATATCCTATTAAGTGATAAAGCCAAGGTGGATACCAAACCACAGCTTGAAATATTTGCAGATGATGTAAGATGTTCGCACGGATGTACTGTTGGACAATTGGATCAAAGCGCCTTGTTTTACTTGCGCTCAAGAGGCATACCTAAACGAGAAGCTGAGGGTTTGATGACCTACGCTTTTGCTTCAGATGCCTTAGAATATGTCAAAATCCCACAGCTAGAAAAAAGGCTCAATCGGGTTATTGCTGGTAAATTAGGTATCAACCTTGAATTTGCTCTATAATGGCCTTTGATGTCCATGATATTCGTGAACAATTCCCCATCCTGAATCAAAAGGTTCACGGCAAGCCCTTGGTGTATTTTGACAACGCAGCCACAGCCCAAAAACCAATAGCAGTAATCAAGGCAATTTCTGACTATTATTTGAATTACAATGCCAATGTTCATCGAGGGGTGCATACATTAAGCCAACGTGCAACGGACGCAATGGAGTCTGTGCGAGAACAAGTAAGGGCTCACCTGAATGCAGCTGAAGCTGCGGAAATTATATTTACCCGAGGCATTACAGATAGTATTAACGCCATAGCTTATGGCTTGAGCAATACAGTTCAAAAAGGTCAAAATGTTGTCATCACTGCGATGGAGCATCATAGTAATATTGTGCCCTGGCAAATGCTCTGTGAACGAACCGGAGCAGAACTTCGTCATCTTCCCATGGACGAACACGGTGAACTTATTTTAGATCGCCTTGAAGTTGTTATTGACCAGAATACTGCCATTGTTGCATTCAATCATATATCCAATACCCTTGGAACTATCAATCCCGTTCAAAAAATCATATCCCAAGCGAAAAAAGTAGGTGCATGGACATTAGTAGACGGTGCGCAAAGCGGACCGCATACCATTGTGGATGTACAATCTTGGGATGTAGACTTTTTTACCTTAAGCAGCCACAAGATGTATGGCCCCACTGGACTGGGTATCCTATACGGAAAACGTGAGAGACTTGAGGCTATTGCTCCTTATCAAGGAGGTGGCGAGATGATATCTACAGTCACTTTAGAAAAGAGTACCTATGCTGGTCTCCCTCATAAATTTGAGGCAGGAACTCCTCATGTCGAAGGTATAATTGGCTTTGGTGCTGCGCTAAAATTTATCAATGAAATTGGAATTGAATCTATTTCAGCGCACGAACAATCACTTCTTGAATATGCCACGAAACAATGTTCAGGAATAAAAGGATTTAGAGTCATTGGTAATTCAAAAAATAAAGCGAGTGTATTAAGCTTTGTAATTGATGGGGTACATCCCTACGATTTAGGCGTTCTTCTGGACCAACAAGGTATTGCAGTACGAACAGGGCAGCATTGTACACAACCTATTATGGATGCGTTTTGTATTGAAGGAACGGTTCGGGCAAGCTTTGCGATGTACAATACTTTTGAGGAAATTGATTCTTTCATATCCGGCCTTAAAAAAGCCGTAAGCATGCTTTTATAATGGCAACTATTCAAGAAAAACAGCAAATTTTAATTGAAGAATTCGCATTCTTTGACGAATGGATGGATAAATACAACCATATCATTGAAATGGGCAAAAGCCTTCCCATGCTGCCCGAAAATAAAAAGAATAATGACCTATTAGTACCAGGCTGTCAGAGCAAGGTATGGTTGCATGCAGAACAACACGAAGACAAAATTATCTTTAGTGCAGACGCGGATGCGATTATTGCAAAGGGCATAGTAGCAATGCTTATTGACGTGTTCAGTAATCAGCCTGCTCAAGAGGTAGCAGCAGCAGAATTGAAATTCTTGGAAGATATTGGTTTAAAAGACCATTTAAGCCCAACTAGGGCGAATGGACTTATGAGTATGGTCAAGCAGATGAAATACTACGCACTTGCCTTTTCCGCTTAACAATTAATAAAAATGAGTGAAGAGTTAACGCATAGCCAAATGCAAAAAATTGGAGAAGAAGTTGTAGGTGTACTTTGCAACATCTTCGATCCTGAAATCCCCGTAGATATCTATCAGCTAGGTTTAATCTACGATGTTCAAGTTAGCACAGAACGCGATGTGCATATATTAATGACCTTGACCTCACCCAACTGTCCTGTGGCAGAAAGTCTACCACAGGAGGTTAAAGAAAAGTCGCGAGCCTTGGATAGTGTAAATGACGTTGAAGTTGAAATCACTTTCGAACCACCTTGGGATAAAAGCATGATGAGTGAAGAAGCCAAATTGGAATTAGGAATGCTTTAGAAATATGATTATTAAAGTTTTCCTAAAACAAAAACCTTTAATCCACTAATCCGTTAATCATTTCGTTAGTTTTACGCTCGTTGTTCAAAGAATCGAGTGATTTTTTGTGAATTTGAAAAATACCCGCTTAATGAAAATTGGAATTGATGCCATTTCATATTACGTACCCAATCATTACCTTCCTATTGAGGCCCTAGCTGAAGCTAGAAATATTGAATACGCCAAGCTAAATAAAGGGCTTGGTCTAACATCCATGTCCTTTCCTGACATTGATGAAGACGCTGCCTCTATGGGCGCTAATGCAGTTCTAGATTTATTTCAAAGAGAGACTCTCAACCCTTCAGATGTAGGCAGGATTTATCTTGGTACGGAGAGCGCATTAGATAGCGCTAAACCCACAGCTACCTACATTCTTGATTTAGTTGAAAAGGAATTGGCTACAGATTTTGGACCACGGTCATTAAAAAATGTTGATGCTGTAGATATGACATTCGCTTGTATTGGCGCAGTAGATGCACTTGAAAATGCTTGCCTTTATCTCAAACAAAATCCAGATAAAAAAGCAATCATTGTAGCTTCGGATTTAGCGAAATATCATTTGGGATCCACAGGAGAATACACTCAAGGAGCTGGGGCGGTGGCATTACTTATTTCAAAGAATCCCGCAATCATCTCTTTAGGTTCAGAGATAGGAGTTGCAACAAAAGGAGAGCGAGATTTCTTCAAACCAAGGAGAACACACACAAAATCTTCTGTTCTGATGCAAGCTGCAGAACTATTGGGTATACAACTCAATGAGGAAGAAGCCAAGAACAAACTAAGAGATGCAAAAGGCTTTTGGGGTGGAAATACGATGATAAGAAGTTATGTGGAAGAACCTGTTTTTGACGGGCAATACAGCAATACGGCTTATGTAGGACGAATAAAAGAGGCTTTAGAGGATTTCCAAAGTAAAGTCAATTTAAATCCAGCACTGGATTGGGACCGCGTTGTAATGCATCTGCCTTATGCGTTTCAAGGTAGACGGATGCTCGTAAACTTTTACCTCGACTGGATGAAGAGGGATGGTAGATGGGATGAAGTCGTGGAGGCAGTAGGATGCGAGCAGCCTAAGGATAAAGAGGGGTCAAAAAATTGGGTTAAGACCTTTAGTAAAAGTGACTACTATAAGGCATATGTCAACAAAGCGCTGGCGCCTGCCGAGCGTGCCTCAGGATTAATTGGAAACATGTATACGGCCTCCATATTTATGGGGCTGCTAAGCACCCTTTGTGATGCCGCTGAAAAAGGAAAGGATATTGAAGGTACCTGTATAGGTTTTATGGGTTATGGTTCAGGTAGTAAAGCGAAAGTATTTCAAGGTCATGTCCAAAACGGATGGTCTAAAGTTGCACATTTGAACCTATTTGATAGACTTGATCAACGTACACCTGTTGATTTTAGCACCTACGAAAATTGGCATAACGAATGCCTTACCATACCTATTCTACCCAAAAAAAATGCATTCGTACTTGAAGGATTAAGAACTGTTGAGAATCAAGAATTTTTCAGAGATTACAAAAGGCAGTAACTTAGAGAGTCATGGCGAATCATGAAATCATAAATAAGGTGGCGCAAAGCTCCCTCATAACCTTCAATCTAGAAGATTATTTTCCAGCCAAAGTGGGTGAAATTGATATCGCTCAATTTCTTGACCAAGGGTTACTTCTACGTGAAAAAGAATACCGAGCCGCGCTGAAAACAATTGATTTCAAGCCATTCAATAATTCAGTGGTTCGCATACATTGTTCAAGCGACGCGATTCTCCCTGCATGGGCTTCCATTCTTGTTGCTGCAAAGTTAGGAGAACATAAAATTCAATGCTTCTGGGCAGGTACTGAGTCCGAGTTCTACTCACAATATTATCGTTGGAAATTATCGCACATTAATTGGGATGAATTTCATGGCAAACCTGTGATTATTAAAGGTTGTGGTAATTCAAAAATCCCTCAAGATGCCTATATTCATGCAGTAGGAGTTCTCAATGGGATTGCCAAGAAAATAAGTTATGGTGAAGCCTGTTCATCGGTTCCACTTAGATAAACTTTAGTTAGAAATTGATGCCAAAAAAGCATGATGCATCAATATGAATTTTTTTGAGACAGTATTAGAGTTTTTGATCAAAACCACTGCGTATCAATAAGAATAACTAACTTCCCACTCTACACGTTAAAAGTAGAATACAAATCAAAGGAGTCTTAAGATACATATCACGTTCTAACATGAACTTTGTGTTGTTAATGACCTTGGCGCTATTCATTCTACTTGGAATGCTTTATTTAGGTATTTCAAAAGGTGGACAATTAATGGCCCTTGCTCTTTTTACAGTTATTATTGGAGGCGAATTATGCAAGCGAATCCACCCGTTTATTGAGGCATATTTTGAGAATATCGTTATTTGTTTTCTTCTTTATAACTCGTATTATTTCTACAATGATATTGATCCTCTCCCTTTAGTTGGATTAGCTGCGATTTTTGTCCAAAGAGTCACTTTATTTACTTTCACTTTTCGTCATATTAATTTTATTTGGTCAATCATACTCTACACCTTACCGGTGGCCTCAGCATTTTTGGTAGTTATAGACTATTCCCCTAGTTATCAAATCCCATTGCCCAATCCTTATGAAATGAAAATTGCAGGCTTCGGTATGATTCTCATTTCAACCGCTATTTCCATTCATACTGTTCGGTTGTTTAGAAAAACCATTATTAACATTGAACAACGTGAAAAGCGCGTCAACAGCTCTTACAAACAAGTACTTGAATTAAATCAAATCTTAAATCATAACCTTAGAACCCCATTGGCTACCGCGATTGGACAGTTGGAAATTGCCGAAAGAAGCAATAATGGTAGAAAGTATGTCATTCAGGCTAAGGAGGCGCTAAGTCAAGTAACCATACAAACATCTAGCGTTAATAATGCTAAAAAAGCGTTTGAGGCAACAGCTAACATTAACGAATTCTTGATTAAATGGAAGAAGATTTATGATCATGATTTTGTTAAGCTTGAAATTCCTGAGGACCAAAACAAATATGAATTGACAGAAGAAGTAGCCATTGCTCTAGCGGTTTCATTTGATATTTTTGCTAAAAATTCCAAGGAGGCAGGAGCAACAGAACTCTTAATAAAGGTCAAAAAATCAGCAAAAAATCTTCAAATAGAGCTTATAGACAACGGTAGTGGAGCTCCATCTGAAATCATACAAAAATTTGGAAAGCCCATGGCAAGCAATAAAGAACACGGTACTGGAATTGGAACATACCTTGCCCAAAGATTACTCAAAAGTGCTGGGGCACAAATTAGGTTCTCCAATAGAAAAAACCGCTCTGGGTTTAAAGTCAGCATAGAGGTTTAATCGACTACCAATAATTTCTTTAAAGGTTCGCGGCTGCAGTGCTTGAATAACTATAATGTTATGGAAAATCCAAAGTTCTGACTTGTTGCGTTTTCCAGCTCACTCGTGAGCACCCCAGAAGATACAATTGGGTTTAAACCAAAATAATAAAATAGATTAAACGGTCCGCGGCCGCACTTCACATAGGTTCCGTATCTCCATGTATTAAAACCACCTACGTTATAGAATTTAACTCGGTATGCATCTGAATTAAAATAGGAGTACGAATCCGTCAAGTATCCTATAATACCTCCAATATATAAACGCGTATACCGCCCATTTTTATTAGAATTGGTTCTGTAGCGAAATTCTAAAACACCATCCAAGTATTCTGTTGCAAATCTGTTTGAGGTGTAATCTTGGCCATTTAAAAAACTTAAAGTTTGGATTCCATCGGGGTCAACATTTACATGTACATTTCCATGATAGAAGTGTCCGCTATATCCAACTCCGTAGGCAATTCCAAAATGGCTAAGGCCTATGTGTTGTTCCCTAAGCAATTGTACCTCTTGAGAGTTCGCCCGCCATGAAGGCAAATAGGATGCATTAGCACCAACAATCATTAATGAGGAGGTATTGAACGATATTCCCTCCCCAGGTTCTGGTATAAACACTTTTTCCTGAGCCCGAACAGTAAATAATGTACACAGGAAAAGCATTGAATGAATTAGTTTCTTCATGGTTGGAAGGTAATAAAGTTGTTTAATAATCTATTAGTATTATTGTTAGATTCAAATGAATAACAAAGAAGGAAAAAGAGCAAATACGAATATAAAATGCAACCTATTAATTCAGTCAAAGCATCATGGAATACCACAGCAATGACCAAATACTTTCTGTTAGGAGGAACAATTGTTTTGTTGATCATGAGCTATTCTGGAATTTCTCGTGGAGGGCTTTTACTTTCTATTTGCCTATTATCTGCAACTCTAATCAACCCAATTGCCAAAAAGCTTGGACCTGTTTTTGAAGCTTATGTAGATATTGGAATTATTTGTTTTTTTGGATACAACTGTTACTATTTCTATAGAGAAATAAGCATAATTCTCTTACTTGGTCTTACGGCCATGTCTGTCATTAGAATTGTCATGCATAGCTTTGTGTTTCGGAAAGAAAGTCGCATTTGGTCTTTAGGGCTTCATCTGTTGCCCTTGTCAACCGCCGCATTGTTTGTTCTTGATGTAAAACCCAATTATTCCATACCTCTGCCTACAACGCTTGAGTTAATGATCATAGGTACAACATCTGTGGTGGCGTTTGCGGTGCTATTTATGCAAACCATTTACGCGTATGTTAACACCTTAAATTTTATAGAAACTAGTAAAGAAGATATATCAAACTCTTATACACAGGTTCTCGAACTCAATCAAATATTGAATCATAACTTAAGAACCCCACTTGCTACGGCATTAGGACAATTGGAAATAGCTGGAACTTATATTAAGGACAACAAAAACTTTTTAAAGGCCAAAGAAGCTTTGAATCAGGTGGTGACGCAGACTTCTAGCGTAAATAGTGCGAAAAAAGCATTTTCGCAGTCAGAATCAGTATTGGGATTTCTTGAAAATTGGAAAGAAATTTTCCAATACGACATGGTTAAGCTCAATCTGAACGGGAATAAGGATGAATACAAGCTTACTGAGCAAGTAGCAATCGCATTGGCGGTCTCTTTGGATATTTTTGGTCAGAACTCACTAGAAGCCAATGCAGATGTATTAGTGATAGATATAAAAAGCAGAAGTCAACGCTTGCATATTAAGTTTCTTGATAATGGTGACGGAGCCAAAAAGAAAACACTTGAAATGCTTGGTAAACCCATGTCAAGTGATAAGAAGCACGGTGCCGGTTTGGGAACCTATCTCGCTAAACGATTGCTGTTGAGTGCAGGAGGTAAATTGAACTTTGCGAATAGAAGCAAAAATGGAGGGTTTAAAGTACAAATAGAAATATAATTCGGACACCCTTGTTTTGTCAGTTAATAGCCAAATGGATAGAGGCAAATCCACCCATTTCCATTCGGATATAATTTCCTTTTATTACTGAAACCATTGGACCCAAAGCACCTGATAAAAGCACTTCACCTTTACAAAGGGGTTCGCCTTGATTATTCATTTTCTGAGCCAACCATAGCGCAGCATTTAAAGGGTTGTCCATGCAGGCTCTACCGTTCCCTTCGCTACTGAGCTTTCCGTTTTTATACAGCTTCATGGAAATAGTTTCTGGGTTCAAATCATTCAATAACTTACTATCTTCTCCCAAGATAAAATGAGAGCCCGAAGCGTTATCCGCAATAGTATCGGATATCTGAATATTCCAATCTTCCACTCTTGAATCTACAACCTCAATAGACGCTCTAACCTCAGCTATAGCGTCCACTAAAATATCCATAGTTATATTCTTTGAAGTAATATCCTTACCAAGGATGAATGCCAATTCCCCCTCTACTTTGGGAAGTATGAGCTTTGAGCTATCTATACTCTTTGACCTAGAAACATCCATGCTATCAAATAAAATACCATAATCTGGTTGATCAACGCCAAGCTGTTTCTGAACTGCAAAGGATGTAAGCCCTATCTTCTTGCCCACCACCTTTTCACCGCTGGCCTTGCGCAGAGTGACTAGCTCCTTTTGAATGGCATAAGCAGCATCAATATCATTATCAATAAGCGCTCTTAAAGGGCCAATACTTTGTCCAGAATTTAACGCATCAAACAATTGTTTACCGAGCTCTTGATACAATGACATATGTTAGGATTTAACTCCTCTAAAGTAGTGTATATTTGTAGGGAACCTGCACAAATTAAAGAGTCATTCCTATGCCGTTTTATCAAAAGCAAGGACAATTTCCTCACAAGCGCCACACTCAATTTCGCAAAGAAAACGGCAGCTTATTTCATGAAGAACTTTTTGGAACTATTGGCTTTGACGGTATGTCGTCACTGTTATATCATGTTCATCCACCAACTATGGTCAAAGAAGTCGGGGCTAGTAAAAGTATAGCTCCAAAAATTGCTGTAGATAAAAACATGAAGGCGTACCGATTCAAAGGATTTGACGTCAAGCCCACTGAGGATTATTTAGAGAGTCGAGTCCCTGTGCTCACCAATAAAGATTGTACCATTTCATTGGCGGCGCCTACCTCAACAATGAGCACCTACTTTTATAAAAATGCGCAGAATGATGAGGTTGTTTTTGTACATGAAGGAAGCGGCACATTAAAGACTCAATTTGGAGATTTAGATTTTTCCGAAGGCGACTATTTGGTCATTCCCCGGGGAATGATACAACAGTTTAAGTTCAATGACTCAAAGAATAGATTATTAATAATTGAAAGCGGTCATCCAATCTATACACCCAAGAGATACCGAAATTGGTTTGGGCAATTACTAGAACACAGCCCTTATTGTGAACGCGATTTACGAACACCTAAATTAACTCAAGCCAAGGATGAAACGGGAGACTTTACCATTAAGGTGAAAAAAGAAGGAATGCTGCATTCCTACATCTATGCTACGCATCCTTTTGATGTCGTAGGTTGGGACGGATTTAATTATCCATATGCATTTAGTATTCATGACTTTGAACCAATAACTGGAAGGGTTCACCAACCACCGCCCGTTCATCAAACATTTGAGACAAAGGCTTTTGTGATTTGTTCCTTTGTGCCTAGACTGTATGATTACCATCCGCAATCCATACCCGCTCCTTACAATCATAGTAATATTGATTCAGATGAAGTGCTGTATTATGTAGATGGCGATTTTATGTCGCGCAACAACATTGGACGAGGACAAATTACCCTGCACCCTTCAGGCATTCCTCACGGACCACACCCTGGAACGTATGAGGCAAGCATTGGGAAAAAAGAAACTTTAGAATTGGCTGTAATGGTCGACACTTTTGCACCGCTAAAAATTACCGAACAAGCTTTACACTTGGACGCCGGTGACTATCACAAAAGCTGGATTAAATAACCTATCAGAATGACAAATACATTGCCCAAACAATATGAAGACGCTCAAGATTTCTTGGAACTTTGGGGTACCGACCACGTGGAAATTTATGTAGGAA
>PXYR01000075.1 GCA_003023665.1 Bacteroidota bacterium | reverse complement strand
TTTGTTTCGTTATCCTTTTCTGTTCCCCTTCGGTCATAGTATACAGCATATAGGTAACCGGAAATAGGGTCAACGGTTACCCAGGGAAGAAATTGATCTGCACGCCCCCCATTTGGACTTACCTTTCTTGGGCGAGACCAATTCGCTCCGGCATTGTCGCTTGAACTAATCCATATTTCACCTCCGTTCTCCTCATCTTTATCTCCCCAACACACATAGACTCGGCCATAAAAATCGCTCTTTTTACAATGGTCAACTACTGTTACGGGCATTCCATTAGCTCTATTAAAACCTGCATAGTTTTGAGTCCAACCGTCTTTTTGATGAGCTACTTTGAATTCTTCCCAAGTTTTGCCGTCAAGGCTTCTACTGAAATAAATCATGTTGTTTAATGCCCAACCAACGTAGCGCGCATTTTTAATTCCATAGGCCGGTACAGCTCCTTCTGTTGTTCCATCATCATCAATGCAATCACCTTGTTGTTCTGTTATCACCACGGGTGTATTCCAGGTCTGTCCTGCGTCATCACTTTCGCTAAATAAAATAGTGCTTTTGCAAGTTGGGTTGCTTGTACCATAGCTATCGAATTGGGTCCAACTCAATCCAATAGTTCCTTTTGAGGGATGAATAGTACCCCATTCTTTATCATGCTTTTTGCCATTCACAGCGGTAAAGGAACCATTGTTAAAGGACCCGTTAGGACCGTCTTTAGTTTGACAGACCATACGGTCTAATATGGAGTCACTGCGCCAATTGGTGCCTTCTGGGTCGCTTAAGTGGAAGTAATACACCCGGCCATTTTGGTCGGTAATGACACACGGATCTCCCCAGACTCCAAAAGAACTTGAGATCTTTTCGAGCGTCCAACTGCGTCCGCCGTCCGTACTTTGATAAAAGTTATCTAGTATGCTCGCTGCATAAATATTCATTGGATTGGTCGGGTCAACACTTATACTAGGCTCGCAAATACCGCTTTTATAGGCTGGTCCTTCATGTATTTTCACCGCTTGAGCATTGGATTTCAAACCTATTGCTAATGCTATCGCCAAGACGTATAGCTTATAAAATTGACTTAATTTTACCGTCATGAAAAAATTGGTATTCATTCTCATTTTGACTTGCTTTGGACTTGCTGGGTTTACTACGAAGGTAAAGCATGAGTTTTATGTTAGCGTTACAGATATTTACGTGGATGCCCAAAAAGCTCAAATCAATGGAGTAGTGAAATGCTTTCCAGACGATTGGGAGCGAGCCATGAATGCTTTGTTATCTCATCAACTTGAGCGCTATGTGCAATTAGATTCTGCAACCCAAGATAGTTTGCATCGTGTTTATTTGAAGAAACACTTTAATGTGAAAGTTGGGCAGCAGCCAATCGCCTTGACGTTCTCTGGTACTGTTACTGGACCCGATGAAGTCTATTTGCTATTTGAAGGTCCAATGGAAATGCCCTTTGAAGCGTATAAGAAAGATTGGAACGTTTCACACACATTGCTAGCTGATATCTATCCAAGTCAAGAAAATATTGTAATTCTTCATTACAGCGGCCAGAAATATACAAGCAGTTGCAGAGAGGGTAACAACTATGAATTCAATCATTCCTTTTAAATGTTTTATGTAGAGCTTGGCCTTAGGCATATTTTGGATATTCAAGGCTACGATCATATGTTGTTTTTAATTGCCTTGACACTACCACTCACTTTTAAGGAATGGAAACAAGTGATTTGGTGGGTTACCGCTTTTACATTGGGGCATAGTTTGACTTTAGGGCTTGCAGCAACAGATATTATTGTTGTGGAGAGCAATTGGGTGGAATTTGGGATTTCATTAACCATATTCCTTACTGCTGCTTTTCATTTGATGAGAAATTTTTCCTTATCCAAAGCAGGGCCATATCTCTCATTGGTTTTTGGGGGAGTACATGGTTTAGGATTTGGGTCTTATTACTCTTTTATAGCACAAAATGACTCTTTTTGGTGGGCTTGGTTGCCTTTTAACATAGGTATTGAACTAGGTCAAATCTTTATTGTTGTGGTTTTGCTTTTTGTATATTCGATTTCCCAAAAAATAGGTGTTCAATTACAGATGTTGCGTTCGCTTATCACTGGGGTCGTACTTACGTTGAGTACACTGATGATTTTAGAACGAATTCCTAACGAACTCTTTTAATTGAACTACATGAGAAATATATTTTTATGGCTAACTCTAGGGGCCGCATTCACATTGACCGCACAAAATATTAATGTTTCAAAATTCCGTCAATTAGGTCAAGAATTACCTACACCAAATGTTTATCGCACGGCTTCTGGTGCGCCAGGACATGAGTATTACCAGCAGCAGGCAGATTACAACATGAGCATCACGCTGGATGACGAGACCCAACGTATTTATGGCGAAGAAACTGTTACTTATACCAATAACAGCCCTGATGAATTACGCTACTTGTGGGTACAATTGGACCAAAATATGCGCGCCAAGAACAGTACGACTCAAGAAATTAAGCGAGGCGGGATTTTTTCTGAGCGCGGGAATACGGCACAAACCGCATTTAATCAGTTGAAGAATAATCAGTTTTATGATTTTGATGGAGGTTTCAAAATTGATTATGTGCAAACCACATCCGGCAAGAACTTGCGATATGTGGTCAATAATACCATGATGCGCATAGACCTGCCAATGCCTCTGAGAAAAGGACAGAAATTCTCTTTCAACATTAAGTGGTGGTTCAACATCAATGATCGTATGGATATTGGTGGTCGTTCTGGCTACGAATATTTTGCAGAGGATGATAATTACCTCTACACGATTGCCCAGTTTTTTCCTAGAATGGCCGTGTACAATGATGTAGAGGGTTGGCAGAATAAGCAATTCCTAGGTTCCGGGGAATTTACCCTTCCCTTTGGAGACTATAAAGTGAGCATTACAGTTCCTGCAGATCATGTGGTAGCTTCTACGGGTAAGTTGGTTAACGAGAGTAAAATTTTAAATGCTAAACAACGTGCAAGATTGTCTAAGGCTAGAAGGAGTTATGATGATCCTGTTATCATTGTAACCCAAGAGGAAGCTGAGCTCGCTGAAAAAAATAAGAGTAAAAACAGCAAGACATGGGTTTTTGAAGCTTCTAATGTTCGAGACTTTGCTTTTGCGACTTCTAGAAAGTTCATTTGGGACGCCCAAGCTGTGGACATAAAAGGGAAAACTACCATGGCGATGAGCTATTACCCAAAAGAGGGTAATCCATTGTGGGAGCAGTATTCTACCCGCGTTGTGGCACATACCCTCAAGGTGTATAGTAAGTTCACTGTTGATTACCCATATCACAAGGCAATCTCTGTGCATACAAAGTGGATTGGTATGGAGTATCCGCAAATTTGTTTTAACGGTGGTCGTCCAGAAGAGGATGGCACCTATAGCGAGAGTACGAAGTATGGTATGATTGGGGTGATTATTCATGAGGTTGGACACAATTTCTTTCCTATGATTATTAATTCTGACGAACGTCAATGGACTTGGATGGACGAAGGCTTAAATACTTTTGTTCAATATTTGACCGAGCAAGAATGGGATCATGAATACCCGTCTCGTAGGGGACCGGCGCACAAGATTGTTCCTTATATGAGTGGCCCCAAAGAAGATATGGTTCCCATAATGACCAATTCTGAAAGCATTCTTCAATTCGGGAATAACGCCTACGGGAAGCCTGCTACGGCCTTGAACATACTTCGCGAAACGGTAATGGGTAGAGATCTCTTTGATTATGCCTTTAAGGAATACAGTCGTCGTTGGGCCTTTAAGCATCCCTCACCTGCAGATTTTTTCCGTACTATGGAAGACGCCTCTGGTGTTGATCTTGATTGGTACTGGCGGGGATGGTTCTACACTACCGATCATGTAGACATCGCCATTACAGATGTGAAATGGTATCAGATGAGTTCAATGAATCCAGATGTAGAAAACCCAATATTAGAGGAGAAGGCTCGTAAGGCAGATGCGCACATTGGAAAATCTCGTAATTCAGTTATTAGAACTGTTGTTGATGAGAATGAAGCTGCTCGCGATTTTTATAATGGTTACAATCGATTTGAAGTGAAGGAAAGCGATCGTGAAGAGTACCAAAGCTACCGCGAAGGGTTGAGCGAAGAAGAGGCGGTTATGCTGGATGCTGGATACCATTTTTATGGTATTACCTTCAAAAACCAAGGAGGATTAGTAATGCCTTTGGTGCTTCGTTTCACTTTGGAAGATGGCACAGAAGAAGTTAAAAGAATTGCAGCTGAGGTATGGCTGAAGAATGAAGAAAGTTTTACCAAGTGGTTCAACTTCCCTCAGAAAGTGGTTCAAATCACTTTAGATCCATTCCTAGAAATGGCAGATACAGACCGGAATAACAACTATTGGCCAACAATGGCAGAGCCAAGTAAATTTGACGTGTATTCTAGAGGAGCTACAAGCAGATGGCAACGCAACGGTCGCAGTAATCCTATGAGAGAGGCAAGAGCTACCAAATAAATAATTGAGCACTTTAAACATAAAAAACCGCCCAAGAGGGCGGTTTTTTTTATTGCTACATGTTGTTAACAAAGTATTATCATTTCCTGCATATCTGTAAATATGATAGTAGCGTTATGAATGAAAATCAATTCACTTACAATGAAGTTTACAGAAAAACCAATGTTTAAAATGCTCGCGGTAGGAATGCTCGTCCTGCTGCTACTTATCCCAGCGAATCTTGTTCAGAATCTCATTAGAGAGCGAGAGTCCACTCAAAATTCGGCAATTTCAGAAATCACCAGTATCTGGGGTGGTGATCAAATGATTGTGGGGCCTTACATCAGTATTCCTTTTCTTGATCCCATTACGGTCACCAATGAAGACGGCTCAAAGACCGTAAGTTATTCTAGAAAAAATCTTTATGTCCTTCCTGAAGTGTTAGACGGAGAGGTTGACATTGTACCTGAAAACCGTTCGTTAGGAATTTATGAAGCCATAGTATATGAAGGCGATATGAAGTTTTCGGGAAGGTTTGTTCTTCCGGATTTTGCAACATTGGGCATTCAGGAAAAGTACATAGAATGGAACAAGGCTGCCGTCAATATGGGTGTAACGGATCTCCGAGGCGTGGAAGGTAGTGTTGATTTTACTTGGAACGATGAGGTTCTAGAAATGAATTCAGGGTTAAGCAGCACTGAAATTTATCCGAGTGGAATTCATGCATCCGTATTCATTGAAAAGGATAAAGAATACAATTTCAACATGAGTTCAACACTTAGAGGTAGCAATAGCTTTTCTGTTGTGCCTTTTGGGAAGCAAACCAGATTTAGCATGAATTCTCCTTGGCAAGAGCCAAGTTTTAAAGGCAGTTACGCCACCGCTGCATATACACCAGCAAACGATGGATTTACGGCAACTTGGGAGGTCAGTCATTTAAATCGTAATTATCCTCAAGCTTGGAGCGGAAGGAAATACAATCCAACTGTAGACTTTTTTGGAACAGAATTTATTCAATCAGTAGATACTTATAGTAAGACCAATCGGGTAACGAAGTATGCTATTTTAATAATTGCCCTGACTTTTATGGTTTTTTATTTTTCGGAGCTCATTAATGCTTCTAGCGTGAATGCACTGCAGTATGTACTTATTGGATTGGCATTGGTTCTATTCTACACCTTACTTCTCTCTTTTAGTGAGCATCTTGGCTTTAATTATGCTTACTTGCTTGCAGCAGTAATGACTGTAGTGATGGAGTTTTTTTATGCAAAAAGTGTACTTAAGAGTTCTAAGCTAGCTGGCTATGTAGCTGGGGTGCTTTCTTTATTGTATGCCTTTATTTTTATCCTTATTCAATTAAAGGACTTCGCACTTGTTGCAGGTAGTTTGGGATTGTTTGTTATCCTTGGTGGAATCATGTACATCTCTAGAAATATTGAATGGAACAGAGATAATTCTGAAGTATAGCTTGAAATAAAAATCCCCACCGGTTCACGGCGGGGATTTTTGAATAAATTGAGTTGGAGGTTAGTCCATTACCATTTCTAAGTATTGACTAATTTTAGATTTCAAGTCTTTGCGCTCCACAATGAAATCCAAGAATCCGTGTTCTAGCAAAAATTCTGAACGCTGAAATCCTTTGGGAAGGTCTTTACCTATGGTTTCCTTAACTACTCTAGGTCCGGCAAATGCAATTAGCGCATTGGGCTCAGCAATATTGATATCTCCAAGCATGGCGTAAGATGCAGTGACGCCTCCTGTTGTTGGATCCGTTAAAAAGGAGATATAAGGAATTTTTTTCTCATCTAGCAGGGCGATTTTTGCTGCAGTTTTTGCCATTTGCATTAAAGAGAACGCAGCTTCCATCATTCGGGCACCACCAGATTTTGAAATCATCAAGAATGGCGCACCAGTTTCTAAGCTTCTGTCCATCGCTCGAGATATTTTCTCGCCTACTACAGAACCCATTGATCCACCAATAAAATTGAAGTTCATACAAGCAACGACAATTTCTCTACCATTGATTTCTCCATATCCTGCCGTGAGCGCGTCCTTTAAGCCTGATTTTTTTTGACCAGACTTCAATCGATCCTTATAAGGTTTAGTGTCTTCAAACTTTAGGGGATCTTTTGACTGCATACCTGCGTCTAGCTCCGTGAATTTGCCATCATCGAATAAAATCGAAAAGTATTCTTTCGCATTTATTCTATCGTGGTGACCACAGTTTCCACATGTCCACATTTCAGCGGCGTGGTCATCAACACTGACAATAACCTTACATTTTGGACATTTATGCCAAAGGCCGTCTGGTGTTTCTTTTTTGTCTTTGGTCTCTGTGGTAATACCAGCAGTTGTTCTTTTAAACCAACCCATAGGGGAAATTAATTACGATTCAGAGTGCTAATGTAGTGAAAAAGGGCACTCATCATTAATGAAGAGTACCCTTAGTGCCTTTATACGCTACTTAAAATTAAGCGATAGTTATATCCTTATTTAAGTAGACGTCTTGTACCGCATTGAGCAATGCAATACCGTCTTTATATTCTTTTTGGAAAGCCTTACGACCCAAGATGAGCCCTTGTCCTCCAGCGCGTTTGTTGATTACAGCAGTGGCTACTGCCTCTGTTAAATCATTGGCATCATTACCTGTAGAGGCACCACCAGAATTAATCACACCAATACGACCATTGTAACTGTTAAGGATTTGGTAACGAGTAAGGTCAATTGGGTTGTCTGTAGTGAGTTCAGAGTATACTTTAGGATGCGTTTTACCGTGACCAGTAGCATTATAACCCCCGTTGTTTGTAGGTAGTTTTTGCTTAATAATATCTGCTTGTATGGTTACCCCAAGGTGAATAGCTTGAGAAGAAAGATCAGCAGAGGTATGATAATCAACACCGTCAACTTTAAAGTCGTTGTTTCTTGTATAACACCATAAAATAGTTGCCATACCAAGCTCGTGTGCTCTTTCAAATGCCATAGCTACTTGCTCAATCATTTCGCGCGACTGTTCGTGGCCAAAGTATATGGTTGCACCTACAGCGCAAGCGCCCAAATTCCATGCTTCTTCCACCGTTCCGTATGGACTCTGATAAAAAGAATTGGGTGAAGAAAGGAATTCATTATGATTAATCTTTACCACAAAAGGAATCTTGTGTGCCCACTTGCGAGCCACGGTAGCCAAAACCCCATAGGTAGATGCTACGGCATTACAACCGGCATCAACCGCCATTTTTACAATGTTTTCTGGGTCAAAGAACATTGGATTTGGTGCAAATGAAGCACCAGCACTGTGTTCAATACCTTGGTCAATAGGCAGTATGCTGAGGTATCCTGTGTTAGCCAAACGGCCTGCACCGTAAAGACGTTGCAGTGAATTCATCACTTGGATACTACGGTTAGATTCTGTGAAAGACTCCGTGACAAAGTTACCTGATGGAAGGATAGCCAATGAATCCTTGGTTATCGCAGTGGACGTGTGGTTCAACAACGTGTCTGCTTGGTCTCCAAGTAACTCTCTAATTTTGTCAATGGACATCATAATTTTAAAGTGTTTGTGAACGGCTAAAATAACGCCATTTTTTATTTCCTCAAGGGAAACATTTAGAAAGGATATCCGATGCCCAAATTGAGATTGAAATCGCGGATATCTGGTGATGTGATTACCCAACTTGAACGGTTAACTGCACCTGGGTGATGAACCTTTAAGCCAAGGTCAGCTCTAAGAATAAGGAATTCTAAATCATACCTTAATCCAAAGCCAGTATTCACTCCTAGTTGACTCATGAACGTTGAAGTTTTAAATACTCCATCGCTAATGGCTTCAATTTGATTAGGAGTTAAGCTTCCCGAATATTCTTTGTTGTACAACCAAATATTACCGGCATCCAAGAAGAGTGCACCTTTAATGGCTTCTTGAATGGTATAGCGATATTCGGCATTGAAGAGCAGCTTAATTGGTGCAGCAGCAAAAAAACCTTCCGT
>PXYR01000004.1 GCA_003023665.1 Bacteroidota bacterium | reverse complement strand
TGTTGGTATGCGAATAGACAAATTTCTTTGGTGCGTAAGATTGTTCAAAACGCGCAGTAATTCTAGTGAAGCGGTGCGTTCCGGAAAAGTCTTGATTGCAGGGGCGCGTGTAAAGGCAAGTCGTGAAGTTAAGCAAGGGGAAGAAATTACCATTAAGAGACACGGGTTTGATGAAGCAATAAAGATTATTGACATACCGAAAAATAGAGTAGCCGCGAAGCTTCTAGTCGATTTAATTAAAGACATTACCTGCGATCAAGAAATTCAAAAAAGGGAATTTCTTCGCTTAGCGAGGAATGTTACACGTAAAAAAGGGCTAGGAAGACCCACAAAAAAGGACCGCCGAGATTTAGATGATTTGGCGTTGTAAATCAGGTAAATAACATGAGGTCCACAAATGCGAAATCCTATAAATACTAGCTTAGCGATGTGTTTAGCGGGTGCTGTCCGGTTTTTGTCCGGTTTTCTAGACACGTCATGTAGAATATGTTTTAGACTTTTGAGTGTACATCGAACATTTCATAAATCTTAAAGCTCGATCATGATTAACAACAAACACATCAAGTCGCTGGCTGCAGCCTTTGTTCTTGTGCTTTCATCTTTGTCAATGAATGCACAATATAAGGGGGTAGTATTGGATGCGGCAGACAACTCACCTCTACCGGGAGCTGTAATTACATCAGGACAAAATTCAGCCATGACAGACATGGATGGACGTTGGTCCTTAGATGCCCAAAAGGGTGCTGAAGCTCAAATATCATTCGTGGGATACGTTTCCAAAACGATTCTATTGGGTGATGAAAAAAACATTTCAATTAAACTTTCTTATGACCAAGCCGGTTCGACTCTAGATGAAGTAGTTGTTGTAGGATATGGTGTTCAGAAGAAATCAAATGTAACTGGTGCCATTTCTTCCGTAAAATCAGAGGATTTAGAGGATTTACAATTACCTAGAATTGAAACTGCATTGCAGGGTAGAACTTCGGGGGTAACCGTGGTTCAAAGTTCCGGTCAACCGGGATCAGGTTCAATGATACGCATTAGAGGAACGTCATCAATTAATGGCTCTGACCCTCTATTCGTAGTGGACGGTGTGATCATAGGCGGTGGAATAGATTTCTTGAATCCAGGAGATATTGAAACCATTGAAGTTCTAAAGGATGCAGCGTCAGCCGCAATATATGGAGCAAGGGGTGCTAATGGAGTTATCATTGTAACCACTAAGAATGGATCCAAAATAAAAGGTATGGAGGTTAAAGTGACCTCATATACAGGTGTTCAGAATCCTTGGAAAACCATTCCATTATTGAACGCTACGGAGTATGCTACCATTATGAATGAAATGTCCGCCGCAGCTGGACAACCAAAATTATACGACAACCCGGCATCCTATGGAGATGGGACCAACTGGCAAAGTCATGTGTTTAATCCAAACGCAATTATGCGTAGTAGTGACGTAAGTATTGCAGGTGCCACAAATAAGGGTTCATATTACGCTTCCGTAAGCAACTTTAACCAAGAGGGTATTGTTGCAGAGGGGAAATCATACTACGAGCGTTTAGCAGCTAGATTAAACACCATTACAAACGTCAATGACCGCTTAACTGTTGGTTGGAACGTTGCTTACACCCACAATCAAAGTAATGGGGTGGCAGAAAACACAGAATGGGGATCACCATTAGGTCGAGCATTAAATATTGATCCAATTACTCCATTATACGAGACGGACCCTACAATTTTAGCCTCTGCTCCATATTCTTCAGGTGGAGTTCTTAGAGGAAACCTGGTAAGAGATGCGGGCGGTATTTATGGTATTTCTAATAGAGTGACTTCTGAAATCCTTAATCCAGTTGCCGCATACAGCATAATCAACAATTACGGCTGGGCAGATAAGATAGTCAATAACACTTATGCAGAATTTGAGGTATTACCTCGCTTGAAGGTAAGATCAAGTATGGGTATCGATTTAGCTTTCTGGGGTAGTGATGGATTTACGCCTTCTCATTATTTGAATGCAACCAACTTGTTGGATACGAACAATGTGTATTCAAGTTTCAATAGAGGCTTTACATGGATTTGGGATAATACTGTGACTTACAGCCACTCAAAGGGTAAGCACAATATGAGCTATTTGGCAGGACACAGTGCCCAAGCAGTAAATGGTAGATACATAGGCGGAAACAAGCGAGATGTTCCAACTCAAGATTTCCAAGATGCAACCATAGATTATGGTAGAAATGAAGATTCAGAGCAAATTTACGGTGGAAAATGGGAGCGTTATGCGATTGAGTCTTACTTCGCTCGTGCGAATTACGATTACGACGGTAAGTACGTTGCAACGGCTGTTTTGAGAGCTGATGCTTCTTCACGATTTGGACAAAATTACCGTTGGGGATATTTCCCATCTATTTCTGCAGGATGGAACTTACATAAAGAAGATTTCTGGGTTTATGACAACGTGAACCAATTGAAACTTAAGGCAGGTTACGGTCTTAACGGTAGTGATGCCGCTGGTTCTCTAGAGTATGCCTCAACTATTATTGGTGGCCGTTCATATACTTTTGGTAGAAACGAGGTATTGACAAACGGAACTACGTTAGCACAGGTGGCAAACCCAGATTTACGCTGGGAAAGTGTAGCACAATTAAACATTGGTGCTGAAATTCGCGCTTACGATTACTTGACATTCGGATTTGATGTATTCAATCGTAAGACTAACGATATGAAAACACGTCCACCACTTCCATCATACATTGGTAACGATCCGTCAACTGCCAACGTAGGTTCTATGTTAAACCAAGGTATAGACATGGAATTTGGATACGATCGTACATACAGCAAGAACTTTTCTTTTGGTGTAAGCGGTAACTTAAGTTTCATCAAAAATGAAGTTGTTCTCATTGGTAATGATGCAGGTTACTTAACTGGTGCTGGTTGGGGTACTCAAGGAATTGAGATCACACGTATTACAGAAGGTCTCCCAATTGGTTACTTATTCGGTTATCAAACAGATGGTATTTTCCAAAACATGGATGAGGTTTACGGTTATACTTCAAATAATGGAGATACGATACAGCCTTTGGCCAAGCCAGGTGATTTCAAATTCAAGGATTTGAATGGTGATGGAGAAATCACAGCAGACGATAGAACCATGATTGGAAATCCTACACCGGATTGGACGGCAGGTATTACAATTGATGTGAGATATAAAAACTGGGATTTGAATGTATTCGGTCAAGGAGTTTTTGGAAACGACATTTACAATGCTTCGCGTCGTTATGACTTGCCAACCGCTAATATGCCAGCTACAGCAATTGATAGATGGACAGGAGAAGGTACTTCCAATACACATCCACGTCTAACATTTGATGATCGTAATAGAAACTTTGCGCGTAGTTCTGATTTCTATGTTGAAGACGGGAGTTTCTTCCGTTTGAAGTCTTTGCAGGTCGGTTACAATATTTCAGGTGGATTCGCTGAGAAAATTGGAGTTGGCAAAATGCGTATTTACTATGCGGGAACCAACCTACTCACCTTCACCAAGTATAGCGGTTTTGATCCGGAGATTGGTGCTGGTATGGGTATTGATAGAGGTATATACCCTCAAGCTCGCGTGAATACGATTGGTTTGAACATCACATTTAAATAATAATAAGACATGAATAAGTTGAATAAAACAAATAGTTTTTGGATCAGCCTCTCGCTCGCATTTGCACTTGTGTTAGGGTCTTGTTCTAAAGATTTTCTAGATACTCGTCCTGTAGGTCGTGTACTTGAGGTAAACTATTACCAGACACAAGACCAGGCATTTGAAGCCTTGGTTAGCGTTTATGACGTATTACAATGGAATGATCAATGGGGCTTTACGATGTTCCGTTTTTTACAGAATGTTGCCTCTGATGATACCTATGCAGGCGGAAGTGATGCTTCTGATCAGCCTTCATGGGTAGCGTATGATAATTTTACGCTTACTCCTAACCTTGGGCCACAAAGAGGCTTTTGGCAAAAGTGTTACAAGGGGATTTATCGTGCTAACCTTTATTTAGAGCGAATTGATGGAATTGAAGATGCTTCAGAGCCATTCAGAGTCCGTACGAAAGCAGAGGCTAAATTCCTTCGAGCAAAATTTTATTTTGATCTTGTTCGTCTTTTTGGAAACGTACCATTTATAGATCACACTTTAGGTGCTGAGGAGTACTTCACAATAGATCAAGTGGGCCCTGAATCGGTATATCCATTGATTATTTCTGATTTAGAGGCAGCTATTGACGATTTACCAGTATCAGTAAGCGAAAATCAATTAGGTCGTGTAACAAAAGGTGCTGCAGAAGCACTTCTTGCTCGTGTTTTATTGTTTGAAAATGACGAATCTAAAATGGATCAAGTGGCTTCTCTTTGTGAATCAGTCATTCAGTCTGGCGAGTATTCTTTGTTGAGTAGCTATGGTGATATTTGGTCGAAGGACGGCGAATGGTCATCAGAGAGCGTTTTTGAAATCACTTACAGTGAGAACTCTACTTCTGATTGGGGTTCATTTGGCTGGGGAGGCGGTGAAGGTAATGTTGGCGTACAATTCATAGGAATGCGTGACTATAATGGCCCTACCTATGCCACCGGCTGGAGCTTCTGTCCGGTATCAACGGAATTGCAATCGGATATGTTAGGTGATCCAAGATATAGTCAAACAATCATTGACGCGAGCACTATTCCTGGTGCCTCATATACTCCGGGATATCAAAATACTGGATACTTCATGCGTAAATACGCACCTTTAGCTGATAATGTTGCACCTGATGGCGACCCTGCTTTAAATTGGGGAAATAACATCCGTGAGATTCGTTATGCAGATGTTTTATTAATGGCAGCGGAAGGTTTAGTTCGCAGTAATGGATCGGAGGGAACTGCTCGCACTTATTTGAATGAAGTAAGAAACCGTGTAGGACTTCCTCCTGTAAGTAGCTCAGGCTCTCAGCTATTAGAAGATATTTACACAGAGAGACGATTTGAATTGGCAACGGAAGGTCATAGGTTCTTTGATTTGTTAAGAACCGGTAAGGCAGAGCAAGTATTGGGAGGACAAGGATTTGTTCAGTCGATTCACAAATATTTGCCAATACCGCAGCAAGAAATTGATGCAAGTCAAGGAGTATTAACCCAGAACCCTGGATATTAAAAATTAGAATTATGTTGAAGAAAATCGCATTTTTCACAATCCTTGCTTTAGGTTTCGCTTCATGCGAACCAAGCGAGAAGAGTCACACAGAGCTTGGAGCTTTGCCTGTGGCGGACTATCAAATGACTTATATTGATAGTAATACTGTTCAACTTACTTCAAATTCTACAGAGAACCCATTCTTGTTCTCTTGGGAAATTGAAGGGGTAGGTACTTACACTGGTCAGACGGTGGATGTATTTATTGGAGATATTGGTGTTTATGAATTAAAGCATACAGTATTCAACCAGGGTGGTTCGGCTTCAGTAACAGGCCAAATTGAAATCTTTAAAGACGGTCCTCAACCATGCGTAGGGGCAGTAGAATGGCTTACTGAGTGTAATGAACGTACATGGAAAATAGCTCCACAGGACGGTTCTTTATGGGTTGGTACTCCAAGTCAAACTTGGTGGGCAGTTTCAGGTAATGTAACCGTAGATCGTCCTTGTACGTACAATGATGAATGGACCTTCCAAGCAGATGGTGATATGGTTTATAATTCTAACGGTGACTTCTGGGGAGAGTCTTTCTTTGGATTTTCACCAGAAGGTTGTTATCCAGAATCAGACCTTGTAGGTCCGTTGGCAGGATGGCAAAGTGGTACTCACGGATTTGAAATCATACCGGCTAATAATGATCACCCGGATCAAATTAAAGTTATAGGACTGGGTGCATTCATTGGTTTACACAAGGTTGCCAATGGTGCTGAGGTAAGCGCGCCTCAAACAGAAATTACCTACGATATCCTGTCCATGACAGAGATTGACGGTAAACGTTACATGGAAATTGAAATTGGTTTCCAAGCCAGTGGTGAAGGACTATGGCGCTTTACTCTTTATTCAGAATAATGCCTGAATGAAGAAGTTATTTTACATAACGAATATCTTTTTAGTGTTCCTCGCAACTTCTAGTTGCGAGGAAGCTACTGTACCCCGCCTAAGTGCAGATGATGTAGAAATCGAAGAAGGAAATTCCACCTTTGATATAGACTTTTATGTGTATTTAACTGAACCTGCTAGTAAGAAAGTCATTGTTGACTACACTACAAGCGGAGTAAGCGCAATAGCTGGTGAAGATTTTGAATTTGCTCAAGGTGTTCTCGAAATCGAGAAAGGAGAGACTACCGGACTGATATCATTGACGATATTAGGAGATGTTGATCCGGAAGGAACGGAGTCTTTTTGGATTTCTTTTAGCAATCCTCAAAACGTAACAATCCCTGAGCCCTATGCTCAAATCACCTTGAAAAATGACGATGGTGCGCCTCCAATTGACAACACAGGTTACACTTCGCCAAGCAGCTATTCAGGATACAATCTAGTTTGGGAAGAAGAGTTTGATGGAAGTAGTTTGGACCTCTCTGTTTGGAATTACGAAACGGGTGCGTCTGGATGGGGAAATAATGAAAGTCAATACTATCGTTCGGGTAATAAGAATGCTGAGCTAGATCAGGGTTACTTGAGAATCACAGCTAAAGAAGAAACACATCTTGGTGCGCCTTACACATCTGCAAGATTAACAACTCAAGGCAAGGAGAGCTTTCAATACGGCCGAATTGATATTCGTGCAAAAGTACCTTATGGTCAAGGTGTTTGGCCAGCACTCTGGATGCTTGGAGATAATTTTGGTTCCGCTGGCTGGCCTACTTGTGGTGAAATAGACATCATGGAGCTCATAGGGGGTGAGGGTTATAATGACCGTACGGTTTATGGGACAGCTCACTGGTCAAATAATGGAAGTCATGCAGAATACGGAGGTAATAGAAGTTTACCTCTTGGCGAGAAATTCAATGATGAATTTCATGTTTTCTCTATAGTATGGAATAGCAGTTCAATTAAATGGTATGTGGATAACTCTCTTTACCATACTATGAATACTGCGTCGTTGACAGCGTTTCAGAACAAGTTCTTTTTTATCTTAAATATAGCGGTAGAAGGTAATTGGCCAGGTCCTGTTGGGCCATCCACCCAATTTCCACAATACATGCTAGTTGACTACATACGAGTTTTTCAATAATTAATAAACAATAAATAATCATGAAGAAAATCTACTTTACTTTTTTATTGATGTTACCATTCATAGGTTTTGCTCAAAACTATAATGTAACATTATCGGTTAATGCCGAAAACATTACTGTTGGACCCAACGGTGTTTATGCGGGTGGAGGATTCCTAGGGGGATCTGATGCTTATGCAATGGATGATTCAGATAGCGATGATGTTTGGGTAGTAACTCTATCTCTAGATCCAGCTACAGCTAACGGCGGTAAGTTTATTTTCCTTAACAGTCCAACAGGCGCAGCAGATTGGGCTACTAAGGAAGTTCTTGCAGGTTTGCCATGTGGTGATCCAGCAAATTATGACGACAGAACAATGCCAACGTTAACAGGTGATACTACTTTGTTGTTCTGTTTTGGAGCGTGTACTACTGATGGTACATGTCCAGTTCCACCGGCTCCAAAGGATATTACACTATCAGTAGACATGAACTGCTACACTGGTACAGCTTCAGTTGCAAACGGGGTTTACGTGAACGGTACATTTAACGGATGGAACGGAACGTCGAATCCTATGGATGACTCAGATGGTGACGGTGTATACACAGTAACTCTAACTCTTACAGTTCCTTCTATTGAGTATAAGTTTACCGTTGACGGTTGGACGGATCAAGAAATGTTTGATACCACCTACTTGTGTACCAAAACTTCTGGAGCATTTACAAACCGTTTGCTTGAAATGTCTGCGGATACTATTGTTCCAGCCTTTGGTTGGAATGAGTGTGGACCTTGTGCAACAAACGTTGGTATTTCAGAAGAATTAACTTCGTTTACAGTCAAGCCAAATCCTGCATCTGATGTATTGTTTGTTGAAAACACAGCGGGTACATCATCAAATGTTTCTGTATACAGCATAACAGGTGCGCTTGTTATGTCAGAGAGATTTGAAAATGAGGTAAGATTAGACGTTGCTTCACTTCCTCGTGGAATGTACATTGTACGTATGGAAAATGGTCAAGAAGAAAAGGTGGTTCGCGTTGCCTTAAAATAAATTTGACCAAACATACTTGAAAGTATTTAAGGGACCCGTTACGGGTCCCTTTTTCGTTTTGTAACTTGCCGAAATGCGAAGAGAGATTTGGTCAATCGTTTTTGTCTTGGTGGTGTCCGGTTTGTCCGGCCAAACATTCTCGTCCATTGATGGTAGCATGGGGCTTAATCATCCTACAGTATATGATATAGAACAAGACCCTTGGGGTTTTGTATGGATAGGCACGCGAGATGGATTGTATAAATTCAACGAAGGAAGGGCAAATCAAGTTTCTTTCTTAGACTCTACAGATTTGCGAAGATCAAACAATGTTCAAAGTTTATTGGTTTCGCAGGATTCTACCCTTTACATAGGTCTTCAGCTTGGTGGACTAATGGGATACGATCTTTCTACGATGAGTATCATAGCCGACGATAAAATTCCTCAATTACCCAAGGATTTATCAGTTATTTCATTGTATCAATCCAACAAAGGAACATTATGGGCAGGTACCGCTGGCGCCGGGATATATTATTTGTTGCCTGAATCAAACAGATGGAAAAGACTTAAGGAGGATAAATTTCCAAACGAACTCTTTTTCTGTTTTGATTTTGCTCAACAGGGAGATACCATTTGGTTGGCAACTACTGGTGGCGCTTTACTTTATGTTACAGAACCTGATTTAGCGGTACATGAGATGCCTGCCAATGCAGACGTTGGTTCGTATAGAAAATCTGTAGACGTACTTGATAATGCAGTTGCATATGGTGTTGAAGATCAAGGTTTATTTATCCTTGATTCATTGCGATCATCTTTCATTAAATATGAGGATTTAGAAAATTTTTGGCCGAGGGATGTTAAGTTTATTGGTCAGGATTTATGGGTTTCAACGGATGGAGAAGGCCTATTTAAGATTTCTGATAATGGAGTGAGTCATTATTCGAAAAATGAAAAACAATCGGGTTTAGCATCTAACCAATTTTATGGTATTTACCCTTTAAATAATGAGGTCTGGCTGGGGACTTTTAATGCTGGAATTGCAATAATACCTGAGTCAGAAGAATTAATAATTCAGTTGCCAAGGGATGAAAATTATGCTAATACCAGTGTTCAAAGTGCCATTAGCCTTATTGCTGAAAATGGTATTTGGGTAGGTTATGATGGTGATGGTTTAAAGAACTACAAACAGCTTCAAGGGCAATGGATGGAGTTCATGCTCTTTGATCGTAGGTATCCGAAGGTAATAACAAGCCTAATAAAATTTGGCGATGAAATATGGATAGGGAGTCTTTCTGAAGGTATTTATGTGTTGGATCAATGGGGAAAGATTAAGAGAACTTATTCATCTACTTCTGAGAATCCTTTGGGCCTAAGTAATTCTAATATTTGGTCCATGCAAAAGACATGGGGGGATAGTCTTTGGATTGGGACCCTTTCTGGATTGCAGTTTTGGGACGGGGGTCAATTTATTTCACCATTTGATGATGCATGGGAGGCAGGAAGGAATATCATGGATTTGGAATTCGACGGCAAGAAACTTTGGATAGGGTCTGAGTTTGAGGGGCTGTTTTCTTTGGATCATTCGGGTACGTTAGAAAGGTTTGAATTGGACAATTCAGTATTGGATTTGCACCAGTATCAAAACAATTTAATTATAGCAACAGAAGGTGCAGGAATCCTAGCCTTAAGAAACGGGGCGATTGACACGGTGATTGACAATCAGGGGTATATGAATGCATATTCATTAGCTTCATTAGAAAGCGAACTCTTTGCAACTACATCAATTGGACTATTGAGATTGTATTTGAGTGAAGCAGGCGAATGGAAATATGAGGTTCTAAGAGAACTGAATCAATTGCAAGTTGGCTCTCCAAATAGAAAGTCCCTAGTTTCTATGAATGAAAGACTGTATGTAGGAGGAACAAAAGGTGTTGCTGAACTCAATGTACAGAAAATGACTGTTTCAGATGTTCCAGATATAATCATGACATCTGTGCTTTCGGATAATTTGAGAATTCCGTTTAATGTAACAACGAATGATTCAAAAGACCTAAACCAAGTTGTTTTTGAACCCGGTGTAAAGTCAATAAGATTCAATTTTGAATTAGTTAGTACGCAACTTAGAAGCGGGATAAATACATCCTACAGAATCAAACAGCTAGACAAGTCTTGGAAAAATATTGCCTATGGCTTGCGTTCAATAGATTTACCGGAATTGAATCATGGAAGTTATACTTTGGAAATTCAAGCAGTTGGTTCAAATAATAAATACACGACACTAACTATACCATTTAAGATTGAATCTTTCTTATGGCAAAGGTCTTGGTTCCAGGCGATGTGCTTGATACTATTAATTTCAGCAATTGTACTGTCCGTATATATTTATCAGGATAGGAAGTTCCAATCAACAAGACTTGAGCTCGTTGAAATGGAGAAGGAATTACTTAAGTCTAGAGCGGCTGAGTTAGAAGTCAAAACAGAAAAACAAAAGGCGGAATTGAGCTTCCAGCTTTTAAAAACATCAAGCCGTTTAGAATTATTAAAAGGATTTAAAGATCGCCTAATTAGGGAAAGTCAGAAGAAAGGACTCGCTGCAGAGGTATTGCAATTTCTAAAGAGTTTGACACGAGAGTTAAATAGAGAATTACAAAGTGAAAATTACTGGGATCACTTTGAACGAAACTATAGAGAGTTGCATGAAGAGTTTTCGGCAAATCTAAAAAAAACGTACCCTAGCTTAACCAAAGGAGAAATTCGACTGAGCTACCTTTTAAGACAAAAGATGAGTAATAAAGAGGTGGCTAATGTTTTAAATGTAAGTCCAGCAGCCGTTGAAAAGGCAAAATATAGGTTGAAAAAAAAGTTGGGAATTGATAAAGGAAGTTCTTTGGATAATTTCATTCAGGATTTATAATCAAGTTATCATTCTTGTTCTAAAAAATCGAATTATCGCTTTATAAGTAGGGTTGTTGCCTAGGTAGGACATAAGTAAGACCTCAGCACATTAAGGTCAGAGGTGCTCTGTTGTATGTGGTTTATTGAATAAATTTGAGGCAACAACACATCTTTACATGAGAAAATTAATTGTATTTATTGTAAGCTTTTGGACAGTATCGCTTTCAGCGCAGTACGTTCATACCAATGGTAAGGCTATTGTAAAAGGAAATGGTGATACCCTTTTAATTCGCGCCATGGGTGTAGGCGGATGGATGGTACAAGAAGGATACATGTTACAAACGGCATCTTTTGCGAGTCCACAGCACAAAATACGAGACACCATACAAGATTTAATTGGCCCAGCAGCAACGGATGCGTTCTATGATGCATGGCTTGAAAATCATTTCAGTAAGTCTGATGTAGATTCATTGGCTGCTTGGGGATTTAATGCTGTTAGGGTTCCAATGCATTACAACTTGTTTACTTTACCAATACAAGACGAGCCAGTTGTTGGACAAAATACATGGCTCACCAAGGGTTTTGATCTTCTAGACTCTGTAGTTAAATGGAGCGAAGATGCTGGGATTTATGTGATACTTGATTTACATGCAGCGCCTGGAGGTCAAGGATATGATTCAGGTATTAGTGATTATGATCCTTCAAAACCATCATTATGGGAAAGCGCATTTAATAAATCCAAAACGGTAGCCCTTTGGAAAAAGTTGGCGGAGCATTTTGCCAATGACACCACTATAGCTGGTTATGATTTAATTAATGAACCAAATTGGAATTTACCAGGAGGTGGTCCGCTAAGAGCTCTTTATGAAGATATTACAGATAGTATACGCAGCGTTGATACCAATCACTTAATTTTCATAGAAGGTAACTGGTTTGCAAATACATTCACTGGTCTTACGCCTCCATGGGATAACAATATGGCATATTCGCCACATAAATATTGGTCGCCGGTCAATAGCGTTGCGGATATTCAATACGGTCTAGACTTGCGAGATGCATATAATGTGCCTATATGGTTTGGTGAAACGGGAGAAAATTCCAATGCTTGGTACACTGGACTTATTACCATTATGGAATCTGAAGGCGTCGGTTGGGCGTGGTGGCCTTTGAAGAAGATTGAAACCATTAATGCTCCATTGAGTATTACGAAGAGCCCGGGTTATCAAAACCTTTTGAATTATTGGAGTGGAGGTGGAACTGCGCCGAGCGTTACAGCGGCAACTTCTACACTTATGCAATTAACCACGGATCTTAAAGCAGAAAATTGCACCTATAATAGAGGAGTTATAGATGCCATGTTCCGTCAAATATATGACACTACTGCTGTTGCTTGGAGGGATCATGTATTGCCAGGAGTGGTCCATGCTTCAGAATATGATATGGGTCCTTTGGGAGTAGCATATTATGATACTGAGTCCATGCAACTGAACCCACCTCCCGCTTGGAATAGTGGATGGACCTACAGAAATGATGGTGTAGATATAGAGCGGTTGGTAGACTTTGTGAATAGCAACGGCTATATGGTTGGGTTTGTAGATACTGACGATTGGATGCAATATACTGTTGACATTCCACAGGATAGTGTTTATACCGTGACCGTGAGGCAAGGAGCTGGAAGTTCTACTGGCGGTAATTTTTATTTTGAAGCAGATGGCGTTAGGCTCACCCCAAACTACTATGCCACAAATACCGGCAGTTGGACGGTCATGGCGGATAAAGTCATTCCCAATGTAATCCTGTCTAGTGAGGATAAAGCCTTGCGATTTGTTGCAAATGCGGGAGGGTTTAATGTCTCAAGTTTTGAATTTGAGGCAACAGGTAGCACAACAACTTTAGATGCAGAATATGTTCATTCATTAACGCATACTTACACTCAAATTGAAATCCAAACCAATAAACCTGTTGATACTGCAAATCTCGGAAATACAAGTGCGTTCTATGTGACTATAAACGGAACCCAGAGCCCTGTAGTTCAAATTGATGCAAGCCTTAACAATTCTAGGAATTTGATTCTTACCCTAGCGAATTCTATGACCTTTTTAGACGAAATGAAGGTATCGTATTCAGGTACTTCATTGAAAGCAAAGGACGGTACTGAAGTGAAGCCATTTACTCTAGAACTTGTAGAGAATACCTTGCCAACAGTTCATGTTATTCCTGGTAAAATAGAAGCTGAAGAATATACATCAATGGATGGTATTTCTTTAGAAAACACCACAGACGCAGGTGGCGGACAAAATATTGGATATCTAGATGCTGGAGACTATTTGCTCTACGATGTTAAGGTATTGCATAACGCTACCTATTCAATTGACTATCGTCATGCGTCACAAAGTAATGGAGTCATTCAATTTGAGTTATTTGATACGCTGGGTACACTCATAAGCACGCTTCCAATGGCAACGCTAGCATCAACCGGAGGATGGCAAACATGGACTACCACGAACGAGAATGCCGGTGTATTAGCTTCCGGTGATTATGTATTGAAACTCAACGTCATTCAGGCACCGGTAAATATCAACTGGTTTAATTTTGTAAAAGGAGTTGGTATAGCGGAAGAGGCAATAGAAGATGGCTTGATGTTATTCCCTAACCCAACTAGAGACGGTTTTACAGTTAGAGGGGCATGGGAGGATCAGACACCGCTACAGATATTTATTTATGACGACTCAGGCAAACTTTGGCACAGAGAGAAAGGGAATTACCGCGAGGATTATTTTATCTCAACCGCGGATTTGAATTCGGGTACTTATTATGTAACTGCCGTTGCTCCAGGAAACAGGTATACTGAAAAATTAGTGGTATTGAAATAATCTAGTTGCTAAACCAAAGGTCTTGCAGTCTGATTTGCTCTTGATTTAGGTTTTGCCCAAAGAAAATTCTATGCTTCTCATTCTGTACCTCAATAGATTCAACGATATACGGAATGGTCAATTTTTGATTGCCTCTTTCCACGTTTAAATTGAATACAGAGCCTTCAATGGGTTCGCCATATTCATTTAGCCATCTTGTAGAGAATATTTCTACCAAGTCGCCTTCTTCAAGGTCTATGGGAATATTCTTGCCAATCTTAGTTACTAGTATTTGATTACTACCTCTAATCCGTTTAGTCTTTATGTTGAAATCAGATATTGGGTTGGCGCTTCTGCGACCGTTGAATCTTCGGTCGTAATTAATGCCCACTTTTGAAAGGTATTCTTGAACGGGTAATGGTTCTCTTCCTGTAACATAATCGTCAAAAAATTGAGACAAATCTGGGTGAACGAGGTTTACAAATTCATCAATAATTTCGTCGTCTCTAAAGCTTTTTAAGGGACCATATTTATCTCTTAGTTCTAGTATAATGTCATGCAGGTCTTTTGCTCCATTGGTCAATTCCATGATGCGAATATCAAGCAATGCACCCATAAGAGCGCCGCGCTGATAGACCTGGTTGTATTGTCTCTTATACGGGTTTTGCAGGACATTCTCACTCATCTCTGTAAAAGACATCTTCTTGGTGGGATACTTTTCAGCTGATTTTATTTTTCCTTTGAGTACGCTTCTTACATATTCGTCTTTGGTAATTACGCCACCTTTCACTTGACTGATCCCAGCAAAGTATTCTGTGATTCCCTCGTAAAGCCAAAGGTGTTTACTCATCTTAGGGTTGATGTAATTAAAATCTCCTATTTCTTCGCTGTGCAATCCAAGTGGGGTAAGAATATGGAAAAACTCGTGGATACATACATCCGCCATTCCATCTAGAACGGATGTTCCTCCAAAATCAGGTAGGTAATACACCGAACTATTTCCGTGTTCTAACGCACCAAACCCTTTTCCGCCTAATTCACGAATTGCTTTGAAAATAGTCCGGAGTTTAATTTCTGTACCGTTGAAAAGACCTTCAAATTCCGTGTGGTCTTTGATGTAAAAAATGAAGGCATAATTATCTACTGGAAGATCGCCTTGAAGGAAGTCTTCTATAGCCTTCATGCTAGTTTCTACTTGATTGTATATGCTGCTAGAAAGCGCTCTGCCGTTTTCGGTGAATACGCCAATAGTTACCTTGGCATCACCAAGCTCGAATGAGGTGGTGTCTGGTTCACAGACCATTACCGGACAATCCAAGAAGTGATGATAGTTTCTGGCAATGAAATTTTGGGTGGTACCGTAAGTGTAGCTTTCCATTGCACTAATGCCATACATGTTAGCGTTCTTATTGACTTCAAGTGCCACCGGTAAGTCCTCTAAACCTTCAAAAAAACCAAAATAACCAGCTGCATTGAGCAAAAAGTTTTGTCGTTCTTGGTTGTTGGTGCCAGCAGGTTCAAAAACTTTATTCTTTCGAATTTTGGCGTCGAAGCTATCCTCTGCCCAATATTCAATTTTAACGGGTTTTCCTTTTATGGTATAGCTATTCTTTGTTTTTGTTGTTTTTAGTCTTGTGCCTGAAGCATCGAAGGCTTTGAAATCATGTATAAATCTTCCGTAATCTAAAGTGGCATAGGTTCCCGGTATAGTGGCAGGAAAGTGGAATGTGTATTTGTTGTTTTCTGCGTCCGCAAGACCTACAAGCTTGGCGTTTAGTGATACTTTTACTCTATCATCAACTACATTGGTCAAATCAATGCTGAAAGCATGTGATCCTGTTTTTTGGCCGAATAATCCTACACAAATTATTAGGGACAGGCCGAGGAATTGAATCTTCATAATGGGTAATCGTATAGTAACGAAGATAAGGGTTGAAATATCACGAAAGTATCAGGTATAAAAAAAGAAACCCCCACCGAAGCCGCGGTGGGGGTTCCAAACACTCTGAAACGTATGATTAAGCCGCTTCTTCTTTCGAGCTTACAGCAAGAGAGTAGATAACTAGACCAAATCCGATTTTGTTGACAGCATCACCAATGTTGTAAACAACATCCATGTATGCCGAAGCAGCAGCAGGATCAGAAACCAACTGCATTCCGAATAAACCTCCTGGAGTACCTAATATGTATCCAAGTGGGTAAATTGCCCAACCTACTAAAACGAACCAGAAAAGAACTTTTACTGCTTTCGCAACAGCAGGACCTGCATTTTGCGCCAATTGGGCAACTTCGCCTTTCCACACTAAGAATACAATGTAGAAGTAAGCTGCTCCAGATAGAACGCCCCACATAACAGATTGCTCACGGTAAATGGTTTCACCGAAGTATCCTGTTACAAGCATTACAACAGATGCAAAAATCAACTTCCAAAGAAGACTCATTTTAGCACCCGCTTTTTTAGTGATTAAGTAGAACTCAACACACATTAACGGAACGGTGAGTGTCCAGTCCACATAACGGAAAAAAGTTGGAGACTCTCCAGTTTCGAAGTGGTAACTTCTCATGTAGTAGTAGTGAACGAACGCAATGAACGTAATCAAACCACTTACTAATAAAGAAGTGCGCCATTTCTTATCTACGTTCCACATTTCAAAGAAGAAGAACACAGATGCAGCCATCATAGCCATACAACCTACGAAGAACGTAAAGGAAGTAACAGTTGTGATGTCAGTGTAGGCAGTAAGATCTACTGCCGAGCCGCTAGCCGATACGCTAGCCAATAAAGTTGTCAGTGACATGGTGTATAATTATTAAAGGTTATAACTACCACTTAACTAAGTTGATTAAATCTTGTTCACAGTTGTTTTAAAAAAGTATTAAAAACTTAAACAAATACTGAAAACCAAAGCATTAAGATGGCATTGAATTAAAATTAATGATAATAAAAGAACAAAAACAAAAAAAATATGTCATTATTATTAAAGGTCATTAATACATTTTATACAAGACATGTATAGTTTCGGACTTATAGGCTTAGGTGCTGCCAACTCATTGCTTTTGCTGAGAATGGAAAAAGAAGGTTTGCTGGAGGATACAGCAGGAATTGTCTTTGACCACACGTTCAAGGCAGTTAATGACAAAACCTATTGTTTTTGGGCGCATCCAGATGAGGAGATTATACAAGACCTAAAAACAGAAATCAAACACAGTTGGTCTCAAGTCGTATCGGGTGATAAATATGAAACCCTTAAAGGTCTCCGGTATTATATGGTGGAAAGTTTAGCACTTTATAATCGGACCCGGGATTTGTTAGACCGTTATCCAAATATTAAGGTATTCCAAGAAAAGGTTACGGATGTCATAGATCATTCTGTGTACATTGACTTACTCACCAAAAACGCCTCACATCAAGTATTAAAAGTTTTTGACAGTAGACCACCGGTAATCAATGAAGTTATTGGCCAAACCGTATGGCAAAGCTTTCAGGGCTGGAAAGTTGAGTTTGACAATCCTATATTTCGGCCAGAAACCATGCGTCTTATGGACTTTAATATCCCACAAAATGGATTTACACAGTTCATGTATCAATTGCCAACTAGCGAAACGGAGGCTTTGATTGAAATGACAAGGTTTGGTAAGGAATTACTGCCAGAAGATTTGGCAAAAGACCAACTGCGGAATTACCTGTTAACATTCAACGAATCCTATCGCATTCATGATATTGAAAATGGCGTCCTTCCAATGTCTCAGAATGCAGAGCAATATCACCGCAGTTCTAAAGTGATTTCAACCGGTTCGCGTGCGGGGAAGTTAAAATCAACCACCGGATATGCCTTTAAAAACATGTATGCCCATGCTAAAGAATTGGTGCTTAATGAAGCATTGAATAAAACTACGAACGCATGGTTTGGACTTCCGTCAAGAGGAGGTGGAAGGTTCGCATACTATGATTTTCTTCTTCTCTTTATCATGAAGTTTCGCCCACAATGGGGTAAATCTATTTTTACAAGGCTGTTTAGAGTCATGCCAACAGAAGAGGTTTTTAATTTTCTTGATGAAAAAAGCCGAGTTGGTTGGGAAATACGGATGTTCTTAAAGTTGAACAAGCTTAAATTCCTTTGGAGTGTTTTATTTTCTTCTTTGGCATTTATGTCAAGTAAGCCACAGCGCTGGCTGCCCATAGTATTTTCTCTAATGGCTATACTTATAGACAGAGTCTCCCCTGGTTTTGGTTCAAACCTTGGAATAGGGTTGCTCATTTTGTCTCTCTTTATTGTTGGCATACCGCATGGCGCCTTGGACGGCTATTCACACAACAGAAAGCTTAAACTTCCTGCATTTGTTGCACGATACTTAGGCATCATGGCACTTGTGGTTCTTCTTTGGTTGGCGAGCCCAGTCTTTGGACTTGCATTCTTCCTTCTTTACAGTGCTTGGCATTTTGGTGAAACTGACTTGATAGAATGGAAGCGCTCCAATACAGCTTTGTCCGTGCTGTGGGGGTTCATATTGCTTGGAGTTATTCTACTATCACATTTAAGTGAGGTAAATGAACTTATGCTTTATATGAATATTTCCCAGTGGCCTATTGAGCAAAACACGGCAAATTCCATTGTTCAACTTTTCTTTTTTCTTGGGGCTGTATTGTCTTTTTGGTTTCGCTCTGCAGCTTGGGGCCTATCTTTAATTGCTCTAGCCTTAGGTACTCAATTACCACTTGTATTGAGCTTTGGAACCTACTTTATTCTGCAACATAGCCTAACGGGATGGAATCATTTGAAAAACTCGGAAGGATGGTCGCATAGCGGCATGTTCATTAAAGCACTGCCATTTACTGCAGCAGCAATCGTCATCTTTTTAGTGTTCTTTCAGTTTGACAGAACATCTCTTTGGCAATGGTCTAGCTACTTTTTGATTTTTCTTAGTGCGCTCAGTCTACCACACATCTATTTTATGTCTAAACTATATAATGACGTTTAGACCGACTTTTTTCTTAAGGTGAGGTGCGTTATTTCTGGCCAAATGCCCACTCTTCCTGGAAATGCAAGGAAACCGAATCCTCTGTTTACATGTAAAACTTGACCGTCTAATTCAGGATAAAGACCTGCCCACTTGGGGTATTTAAATTTAACTGGTGACCACTTTATCCATCCTGGGATTTCAATTCCGAACTGCATCCCGTGCGTGTGTCCACTAAGTGTTAAGTGGACTTTTTTGTGGTGTTGCTTTATTTCAGCATCAAAGTGTGAGGGATCATGACTCAACATTACGGTAAAGGAATCCTCAGGAATTCCAGTTAAGGCAGTCTCTAAATCTCCATATTGAGGAAAAGGTGGTAGACCCCAATTCTCTACACCGGCAAGATAAATGCGTTGTCCGTTCCGTTCAAAGAACCGGCTTTCATTTAACAAAAGATCCATACCCATTTCTTGATGTATTTCCTTTAAACGGTTGAGATTATCTACCTTGTCTTGTGCGGTTGGAAAACGCCAATAATCCCCATAATCGTGATTACCAAGAATTGAAAAGACCCCATTTTTACCGGTCAATTTCTTAAAGGTATCAATCCAAGGTTCTGCTTCACTCGCTAGATTATTAACCATATCTCCAGTGAACATAACGGCATCAGCGCCCAGCTCATTCACCATGTTTACTCCGTATTCTACTTTATCCTTATTGTCAAATGAGCCGCTGTGGATATCAGATATCTGTGCAATGGTAAAGCCATCGAATGCTTCAGGAAGGTCTTCAAATTCTAGAGTATGGCTAATCACTCTGTAGCGATACCGGCCTTTCCATATACCGTCCAAAATACCAAGGAACGGAATCACTGCCAAACCAAGAGCTAACTGAGATATAAAAACTCGGCGCTCTGGTAAAACATTTGGTTGGACCGTAAATATGCGAAATAGAAATTGGCTTAAGCGCGAAACATCTTCCAAGAGAAGGGGTATAATTGCTACTATTTTGGGTACCGCAATCAAAATACTTGCACCCACAAGTAGCCCAACATATTTGTAGTCTACTTTTCCAGAACTCATGAGCAAGGAAATCACTATGCTCAGTATGAGGTAAACTAGTGTAACACCCCAATAAATCCATGGTGTAGCTGTTGAACGGAAGACGGTTTTGAAGGCTTGATAGGCATAGATGTCAATAACAAGAACAAATCCCAGGGTAAAGAGGATTCTAAAGATCATAATATCTGAATGTATACTTAGTAGCAACGCCATGAAGAGCGTATTGTTTTCAAACGCAAAACTCGTTATTTAGGGCTGAAGTAGCTAACTTCCCATTCCAATTTTTGTTTCTATGACCCAAGATTCTACTGCCGCCGACAAAAAACTGTTTTTACTAGACGCATACGCGTTAATATTCCGCGCATATTTCGCATTTGCTAAGAACCCAAGAATCACTTCGGGCGGATTAGATACCTCTGCCGTATATGGGTTTACTAGTGCTTTACTTGATTTGTTAAGTAAAGAAAACCCTACACATATAGCCGTTTGTTTTGATCTACCAGAACCTACAGAGCGGCATGAAATTTTTCCAGAATACAAAGCAAACCGAGACGCAACGCCAGAGGCGATTAAGCTCGCAGTTCCCTTTATCCATAGAATTTTAGAAGCTTTTAAAATTCCTGCCCTTGGTGTACCGGGATTTGAGGCAGATGATGTAATTGGGACCCTAGCAAAGAAGGCGGAGAAAGAGGGCTTTACCACCTACATGATGACTCCGGATAAGGATTTTGGTCAATTGGTTAGTCCAAACATTTTCATGTATCGACCCGCAAGGGGCGGGAATCCTCCTGAAGTTTGGGGTGAAGCAGAGGTTTGTGAAAAGTTTGATCTTGATAATGTGCAGCAGGTTATTGACTATTTAGGAATGATGGGAGATGCCGTTGATAATATTCCCGGTTTACCTGGTGTTGGTGCAAAGACGGCAAGTAAACTTCTTAAGCAATACGGTTCATTGGAAGAAACGCTGGCAAACGCCGATGAAATAAAAGGTAAGTTAGGTGAGAAGATTCGCGATAATGCCGAATTGGGTATTCTTTCAAAGCGATTGGCTCGAATAATTACAGAGGTTCCCATTGAATTGGCTTCAGAAACTTTAACGAGAGATGCTTGGGACCAAGACGCTTTAATGGATGTTTTTGAAGAACTCGAATTTAGAACGCTTGCGCGACGTTTAGGTATAGAACGCTCTAATGAAAAACCTACCGATGCCGCGCCTAAGGCGACTAAAAAAGTAAATTTGACCTCTAATGATCAAATGAGTTTGTTTGGCGGTGACGATACACCGTCTGAGTCCACAGTTTCATTGAGCTCAAGAAATTCTATTGCCAATTCTGATCACTTCTATCAAATGGTAGAAACCTTGGGTGAGGCTAGACAGTTAGCTTTTTTATTAGCGGAAAAATCATCCGTAGCTTTTGATACGGAAACGACTTCCTTAGAAGTCTTAGACGCTGAAGTAGTGGGTATGAGCTTCTCATATGCTGCTGGCAAGGCCTACTATGTCCACGTACCTCAAGAACGAAATAAGGCCATGGAGTGGATTCATGCTTTTAAACCGTTTTGGGAGAGCGAGGAGACAGAAAAAATTGGACAAAACATCAAATATGACATTAGTGTGTTGCTCAATTATGATGTGCAAATCAAAGGGCCGCTATTTGATACGATGATTGCGCATTACCTCATACAGCCGGACATGCGTCATAACATGGATATTCTTGCGGAAACTTATTTGAACTATGAGACTATCTCCATTGAGACTCTATTAGGAAAAAAAGGAAAGAATCAAAAAAATATGCGTGACATTGCCCCTAAGGAGGTTTTGAATTATGCGGCAGAAGATGCGGATATCACGTTTCAATTGAAAGGAGTTTTTGAGCCTAAATTGGTTGAAACAGGAGTAGAAAAGGTGTTTAAGAATATAGAAATGCCCCTTGTCCCGGTATTGGCACGGATGGAGCGTGAAGGGATTAAAATAGATGTTCATTCCTTAAGAAGCTACAGCGGGGAGTTGGGTGAAACCATCATCAGGCTTGAAAGAGAAATCATTGAATTGGCCGGTCGCCCTTTTAATGTTGGGTCACCTCGCCAATTGGGAGAAGTTCTTTTTGATGATCTGAAACTATCGGATAAACCCAAAAAAACAAAGACAGGACAGTATGCAACATCTGAGGCCATATTGGAAGGGTTACGTAAAAAACATCCAATTATTGAGAGCATTTTGAACTTTAGAGAATTGAAAAAACTAAAGAGCACATATGTGGATGCATTGCCAGAATTGGTGCATAAAAAAACAGGAAGAGTACATACTAGCTTTAATCAAACCGTAGCGGCTACGGGCAGATTGAGTTCAACCAATCCAAATCTTCAAAACATCCCCATTCGGACACAGAACGGTAGAAAGGTTCGAGCCATGTTCGTTCCTGCAGACGAAAATCATGTCTTGATGGCTGCGGATTATAGTCAGATAGAACTTCGGGTAATTGCTGCCTTAGCAGAAGACGAGGCCATGATAAGCGCCTTTAAAAACGGCGAGGACATTCATAAAGCAACTGCTGCAAAAGTATTTGAAGTACCGCCAGAAGAGGTAAGTCGCGAACAGCGATCTAATGCGAAGACGGTCAACTTTGGAATAGTCTACGGAGTGAGTGCCTTTGGTTTGAGTCAGCAAACAGACATGAGTAGAAAAGAGGCAAAGGCTGCAATTGATGGCTATTTTAGAACGTATCCCGGTATTAAAGAATACATGGATAAGCAAGTGAGTATTGCTAGAGACAAAGGGTATGTTGAGACTATAACGGGAAGGCGTCGTTACCTCAAAGATATTGAGAGTAGAAACGCTGTGGTACGCGGCCACAGTGAAAGGAATGCTGTAAATGCCCCTATTCAAGGCTCTGCTGCGGATATTATTAAGCTTGCAATGATAGAGTTGGATCGATCTATGCGCCATGCCAAAATGAAATCTAAGATGCTTTTACAAGTTCATGATGAATTGGTTTTTGATGCTCGTTTAGATGAATTAGATGCGCTTAAGGCAATGGTTATAGAGAAAATGGAAGCAGCTGTTGCTCTTTCAGTCCCCATGGTCGCGGAGGTAGGAACGGGTAATAATTGGCTTGAAGCACATTAAATAAAGTGCGAATTTCACTCGTTTGGTAGCAGGTGAATGTCTACTTTCGCCGTCTCTTAAGAGGGATTACCTCTTTTGTGGAATTCTTGGATAAATACTAAAAAGTAATTATTTAAGGTTATAACTAGAAATCCCGGGTTAAAAGCTAACACGGGATTTTTGTTAAATAGTATGAACCATATGAACTTTTTGTTCTAATTGTTGTAATTATGCAACAGTTGTTTAAACAATTCTAGTTCACCGTGCCCTCAAGTATTACAAATCTAGCTCCCTTTTTATTGAATAAAGCGCACAAAAGCATTCGCTGTGCCTTGATTGATGAATTAAATCTAAAGGGTGTACTCTTGAGTGGCTTGTCCTTGCCAATTTTTGGAAAAATGATGATTGAGTCGGGAAAAATTGCTCAATCCGAACTGCAGGATTTTTTAGAATTGGACCGTCATCGTGTAAGCAGGCTGGTTCGAGATCTAGAGGTTGCTCAATACATTAATATTGAGATTAATCCCAGTAACAAAAGGGAAAACATTTTAGTATTTACTGAAACAGGCAAAGAACTTGCGGTATTAATTGAGCTAACAGCAAATGAAATCATTGAAAAGGCTTACCAAGGGATATCCAAAGAGGCACGCTTGATTACCGAGCAAACTTTAAAACAAATCACAAAAAACCTAAATACAGAATACAATGAAGTGGGTTAAAAATGTCATAATCGCCGCTGCAATACTTGCAGCTGGACTATTGATTTCAAAGACTTTAGGCAGCATGTCTACAAAAGAAGAGATCCAAGAAGACTTGCAAAAGCTTCAAGTCACTGTCTTTTCTGCAGATCTAGATACCATAGAGTTGCCGTTGACTATTTACGGTAAGCTTAATGCTGCTCAACGAACGGATTTGTTAGCAGAAGTTAGCGGAACGTTTAAAAGTGGAAAGCACCCCTTTGAAGAAGGCACATCTTTCTTACAAGGTGAAACCATCATTGGTTTAGATGATAGTGAAGCCCGAGCAAATACTATGAGCGTCAAAGGAAATTTCATTAATGCGCTCTTAGCTATTCTTCCAGATTTGGCACAGGACTATCCTTTGGACTATGATAGATTCAAAGCATATTACGATCAATGTAATCTGCAAAGTGCATTGAATCCGCTCCCACAGGCGGAAGGTAAATTGGAGAAGTTCTTGATTGCGCGCGGAATACAAGGAGCATATTTTCAGAGTAAAAGTGCTGAAGAAAGGCTATCAAAATTCAGTATCAAAGCTCCGTTCAACGGTGTGGTAGCCAGTGTCAACGTGAAGCCAGGAAACCTTATTAGTCCTGGACGACCACTCGGAACCTTTATTAATATGAATACATACGAATTAAGAAGCGCTGTAAGTTTGGGTTATGCAGACCAATTGGTTATTGGTCAAAAAGTAACATTTACCTCTCCTGATGTTAGTGGAAGCTGGTCTGGTAAAATTACCAGAATTGCGCCAGTGGTGGATGGTGCATCTCAAAGTGTAAGTGTAGTAGTCACTCTACAGGGCAACAAACTTCGTGAAGGCATGTATTTGACAGGTCAAATAAAAGGAGTAGAGGTCATGAATGCACTTAGGTTACCTGCATCAATGGTTTTTGATAATTCATACGTTTTCGCTATTGAAAGAGATAGTGTGCTTGCCAAGATTTCTGTTGAAGTAGTTGAATGGTTAGATAATGAAGTAATTGTACGAGGCATTGGTCAAGGTACAATGTTGGTAAACGAACCTAGTCTGAAGGCGGCCTCTGGACTTGTTGTTACTCCGGTGAAATAAAGGTCCAATGAAGAGATTAATTGAATTTTTCATAAAGTACCCCGTAGGCGTTGATGCCTTACTTATTGGTTTCTTTTTCTTTGGTTGGATCAGCTTTGGAAAGCTCAATACCACCTTCTTTCCTCTCGTGGAAAGTAGAGACATAACGATTACTGCGGTATATCCTGGTGCATCTCCTGAAGAAATTGAGGAAGGCGTTGTAAATAAGATTGAACAGAATCTAAAAGGTCTAACGGGAGTTGAGCAATACACCTCAACATCCAATGAAAATCGTGCGTCTATCAATGTTAAGGTCATTAAGGGATACAATCCGGACCTTGTATTGGAGGATGTTAAAAATGCTGTTCAGAGTGTGGCATCTTTCCCCACTGGTTTAGAGCCAATTCGAGTGGCCAAAAGAGAGAATAGAACTTTAGCCATAAGCATGGCTTTAACTGGTGAGGGTGTTGACTTGCTTTCTCTCAAACAAGAGGGCAGAAAAATTGAGCAAGAACTTCGCTTGCAAGAAGGAATATCCAAGGTCTCTCTCAGTGGCTTCCCCAATGAAGAGATTGAAATAGCTCTAGATAAAAGCACACTTCGTAAGTACAATTTGAGTTTATCTCAGATTGCAAATGCGCTACGAACAACAAATATTGATATTACGGGCGGAACAATTAAAGGAACGCAGGAGGAGATGCTTATTCGCTCTCGAAATAAGCAATACGATGCTCAAGAATTGCAGAACATCATTGTCTACACCACTCCTTTAGGACAAACGGTCCGATTAAAGGAACTTGGAAAAGTGCAAAATCGCTGGGCGGACAATCCGGCTCGTGCAGCATTCAATGGGATTAATTCGGTAGAAATTAGTGTCAACAACACAGATCAAGAAGACTTACTTAGCACATGTGCGTATGTAAATAATTACGTCAAAGAGTACAATGAAAGTCATGATCATATGCGATTGGATGTAATCACTGATTTTTCAGTAACCTTACAACAACGCAAAGATTTACTCTTTGAAAACGGTCTATTGGGCTTCTTCTTGGTACTTATTTTGTTGACGTTGTTCTTGAATTTGAGGTTAGCATTTTGGGTGGCAATTGGTATCCCTGTATCCTTCGCAGGGATGTTTGTGTTAGCCACTTATTTTGGCATTACGATTAATGTGATTTCTCTTTTTGGGATGATCGTTGTAATCGGTATTCTTGTTGACGACGGTATTGTCATTGCGGAGAACATATTCGCTCACTTTGAGAGAGGAAAACCTCTTCTTAGAGCCGCGTTAGATGGGACTGTTGAAGTTATTCCGTCAGTGGTCAGTGCAGTTCTAACCACGATTATTGCATTTTCTTCTTTCTTTTTTCTTGATGGTAGAGCGGGCGACTTTTTTTCAGAGATGGCGTTTATTGTCATTGCGACCTTGGCCGTTTCACTCATAGAAGGCTTGTTGTTTTTACCTACCCACTTAAGCCACGCAAAACTTGAGCGCAACGCTAAAAAGAATCCAGTACAGTCCTTTGCCACAGGGGTACTTTTCAAGTTTAGAGATAAAATTTATTCGCCATTTCTCCGTTGGTCTTTGAATAACAAAATCATCACTATAAGTTTCTTCTTTGCTGTGATGTTCATCACTTTTGGAGCCATGGGTGGCGGAATTATTAGAACTCAGTTCTTTCCATTCATTGAACGTGATAATTTGAGTATCAGTCTTGATATGCCTGCCGGAACGAATGAGGCAGTGACACAGAAATGGATTGATCAAATAGAAGCAAATGTTTGGGAAGTTAATAGTCAATACAAATCGCAACGTGAAGATGGATTGGATGTTGTTAAAGCAATTCAAAAGAACATAGGTCCAATATCTTCCAAAGCGCGCTTGAATGTAATTCTATTGGACAGTGAGACCCGGGGCACACCATCTTATCTAATAGAAAACGACATTAGAGAGGCGACAGGAGAAATAGAAGGTGCCGATAATTTGAGCTTTGGTGGAGTACAGGCATTTGGTAAGCCTATTTCCATTTCTTTAGTCAGTTTTGATTTAGTAGAACTTAGAGCTGCAAAAGAAGAGCTCAAGGCAAAACTCAAACTCATGGAAGCGCTTTCGGATGTAATAGATAATGATCAGAAAGGTATTCGAGAGGTAACTTTAGAACTCACGGATAAGGCACGTTTTTTAGGACTAACTCCCGGTGTGGTGATGTCCCAAGTAAGAGAAACTTTTTTTGGCGCGCAGGTACAACGCTTGCAAAGAGGAGAGGATGAGGTAAAAGTATGGGTACGATTGGATGAAAAAGATCGAAAACAATTGTGGGATCTTGAGGAGATGTTGATTTCAACCCCGCAAGGAAATGTTCCACTTCGTGAGTTAGCAAATTATTCCATTGAAAGAGGTACCGTTAACATAAACCACCTAGATGGACAGCGTGAGTATAGAGTGGAAAGTTCTTTGAGCAGTCCAAATGGTTCAGCACCGGCCTTACTCGCTCAAATTAAAGCAGATATATTACCCAATATCTTTGCTAAATATCCATCTGTAAAAGCCCGCTATGAAGGGCAGCAAAAAGAGAGTCAAAAGACGCAAGACAGTTCACAAACGGTCATGCCATTAATTCTCTTCCTAATTATACTGACCATAACCTTCACCTTTAGGTCCTTGGTACAAACCATAGTCATCATGCTGCTCATACCATTGAGCCTTACCGGAGTGGCATGGGGCCATTGGCTGCACGGTATGCCAATGTCAATATTGAGTTTCCTTGGTGTGGTGGCGTTGATTGGAATTATTGTCAACGACAGTTTAGTATTGGTAAGTAAATACAACATTAATGTCAAGAGCGGCCAGAAGGTTTATGATGCTATTTATAATGCGGGTATTAGTCGATTTAGGGCAATATTCTTAACGACTATTACCACTATAGCCGGTTTAGCGCCGTTAATATTTGAGACTTCTTTTCAAGCACAATTTCTCATCCCCATGGCAGTTTCTATAGCCTACGGAATTGGATTTGCAACAATGCTGACCCTTGTGGTACTGCCCTCAATGATGGCGCTAGTTAACGATGCTCGTGTGCTAATTAGACACATTTGGACGAATGAAAAGCCGACTCGTGAAGAGGTAGAGCCGGCCATTAAAGAGATGAAAAGCGAACAATACTTTAAAGAATTGAACGATGCTGAATAGGATGAATTTTCTCTTCGTCGCCCTTTTAATTGGGCTTAGCAGTCAAGGTCAAAATGTACTGACTTTGGATGAGTCATTGCAACTTGCTTTGTCACACAATCACGATTTACATATTGCCCGACTTGATGCACAGCAGGCTAATAACAACGCTACATTTGGTAATGCCGGTAGTCTACCATCCGTTTCTGCTACCGGAGGAACCAATTATAGTAATCAAAATTCTAATCTTGAATTTGCAACCGGCCAATCTCAGGACGTTCAAGGTGCGGAATCATTGTCACAAAATGTTTCGGTTGGAGTAAGTCAAGTTCTTTTCGCTGGAGGCCGTATTCAGCGTAGCTACCAGCTTCTTAAAAACGCTAAAGAGGCCGCTAGCCTTAGGGAAAGGCAGGCGTTAGAAAATACCATTGCTCAAGTTTGGTCGCAGTATACTGCCGTCTCACTATTACAAAGGACTGTATCTATTGCCACTGAAAACTTTTCTATTTCAATGGAACGCTATGAAAGAGCTC
>PXYR01000074.1 GCA_003023665.1 Bacteroidota bacterium | reverse complement strand
CTATTCATTAAAACTTGCCGAAAAGAATCCCAAAGTTTCGCTTTGTGCTTTGGCAACTCCATTATTGGTGCCTTTAATTGAGGATGGGTTTTTAGGCACCGGTATTGATTCAGATGTCCTGGCTCATTATTTAAACGACTCAGCATTAGAAGGTATTCAAGCGCTGGTTCCAGGCTGTACGCACTATCCACTATTGAAGAATGTGGCTACAGCATTGTTAAATGAAGTGCAATGGATTGATGCTCCAACTATTGTTGCTGAGCAGGTTGCTAAGCATTGGAATAGCAGTGAAGTGGGAGAGGATACATTTTATCTGAGCGATCGAACTGATAATTTTTTATCCATGTCCCATAAAATCTTCCAAATAGATGCCAATTGGGAATTGGTTCGATTGTCGGAGTGATTTCTTCAACGGCTTTTTGTAACTTATCGGGGAACCAACACCCTAGAAATGCCATCACAATCGCCGCAAGCCGCTGCACCTACTATTGAAGACATTTGGAAGTATCTAGAAGAGATTGACGCAGAAGAACTTCTTAGTAGTCTAGAATTTCCTTCAGTACCCAAGGGATCATATTCACGCCTACCGCTCCACACAGCGCCATTTGAAGTAACGGCAATTAAATGGCCCTCTTTTGCTAAAAGTGCCATTCATAAACACGACGGTTTCTACGGAGCGGTTCGTGTGCTTTCTGGAACAATAATCAATCGTGAATACAGACACGAATCGGATGTATTGAAAGAAATTGAGGTAACGGAATTCACCACTGGAGGAATTGTAGAAGAGCCAGACGGCACCATTCATTTATTGGAGAATCCCTTGCAAGAGGCGAGTATAAGCCTGCACGTATATTACCCGGCTATATCCTCCTTTGAGGATATGCATCTCTATAATATTGAAGAAGGGGCGATTGGCGTTTTAGCTAGCGCAGCCACTGGTGCTTCATGGAATAGCGAAGATCCTGGTCATTTTAAAAAGATTCAAGAAAATGCATTTAGGTTCTCTGGTATTGGGGAAACCGATAGTCATTATATCAGCCCAATTGTTCCAAAACCGCATAAAACAGAGATACTTGCCTCTTTGAGTCATTATTATGACGAGCAAGCAGAAGTTTATGATGGGAACGATTTGAATATTCGTTGGCGCAAAGAATACACAGAAGGAGTAAATAGAATTATTGCTGTTGAGCTCATGAAGCTGGACATCCAGGATTATATGGCCTTGTGTTGCGGTACTGGAAGAAGACCTATAGAAATTAGAGAATTGACAGGTAAGAATTTTGAGATTTTCGGGGTTGATATCAGTGAGAATATGATACAAGAGAGTAATGCTCGAGGATTAAAGACACAAATCGGTGATATCACCAGTCTTGAATTTGACTTTAATCAAAACTATGATTGTATCACATACCTCTATGCTTTTGGACATCTCACTAGCCGTAAAGATCGAATTGAAGTTTTGAAAAAATGCAAGAGACACCTCAATCCAGGCGGCGTATTTTTTGCCGACTTATTCTGTCTTAGAAACGTTTTTGAATGGGGAGAGGAAATTCAGCGAATACATGCTAAGTACAGGTTGGAGGATCAGGGCTACGAACCTGGGGATGTGTTTTATAGAAGAACTGCAGGTGAACATCGTGCATTTCTCCACTATTTCACTCGAGAGGAAATAGTTTCTTTATTTCAAGAAGCAGGCTTTGAGCACATTGAGATACAGAAAATCGGATACACCAAGAGGTCGGGCCAACTTCACAATACTTCTGACGAGGGCATGTATTGGGTAAAAGCTTCCTGAATTAGCGGGAGTCTCCCCAACGGTACATCCAAGAACTAATAGTAGAAATCAAAAAACTAAATAGGATTGCCGTCCAAGTACTTTTAACATGCAGTCCCTCTATCCATTGATCTGCAATTCCAATAATTATGGCGTTAATTATTAGAAGAAATAAGCCCAAACTAAAAATAGTGATGGGGATGGTAATAAGAATCAATAGTGGCTTTAGAGTTGAATTCAGTAAGGCTAAGACTATGGCAATACCAATGGCTGAAGTAAAGTTATCTATTTGAACACCTGGAAGTAACCACCCGGCCACAAAGACTGCTAGCGATGAAATGATAAGGCGTGTTATGAGGCTTCTATTTTGTTTCATTTGCGGTAACTTGGTTGCATTAGAAAAAATCAAAGATGAAAGTACGTTTTTCCTTCCTTACCTCTTTAGTGTTAGCACTTATATTCTCTGCATGTAGCAATGAAGAAACCCCGCAAAATTCACCTAATTCTGTTTCAGGTAAAGTGGTTGAACCAGTAGACACCTCTGTTCGAGCGGAGCTCTTTGAAGATCCACACAGCTACTCAAAGGAAAATGCAAAGGTGACCCATTTGAATTGGGAGGCATCTGTAGATTTTGATGCCAAAGTTATTTCTGCGACTGCAGAATGGGTATTGTCCCCGGAGCATGCGGATACCGTTGTGTTTGATGTGAAAGATTTAGAGATAGAAAAAGTTTTAGTAGACGGAGAATCTTCTGCTTGGTCCATAGAAGGAAATGATGAATTGTTGGGTTCCGCCCTAGTGATTCCCGCTGGAGGAGCTCAGATTATTGGGATTCAATACAAGACATCACCTCAGGCGGAGGCGCTTCAATGGTATCCGGCGGAATTGACCCAAGGAAAACGACAACCATTTTTATTCACCCAGAGTCAGGCAATATTGGCGCGTACCTGGATTCCTTGTCAAGACAGGCCAGGGGTACGGTTTACCTATGAGGCAACGGTAAAAGTGCCCAAGGAAACTTTAGCGCTGATGAGTGCGTCAAATCCTACACAGAAAAATGAACAAGGAATCTATGAATTCAATATGCCTCAACCCATTCCGTCTTACCTGTTGGCACTAGGAGTAGGTGATTTGGCTTTTATTCCAATTGGTGATCGTGCAGGAGTGTATGCGGAGCCGGAGATGGTAAGAAATGCAGCCTATGAATTTGCTCAAACGGATGAGATGATTCTAGATGCAGAAGAAATGTACGGCCCCTACTATTGGGGCAGGTATGATATGCTTGTTCTTCCTCCTTCATTTCCATTTGGCGGAATGGAAAATCCAAGATTGACATTTTTGACTCCCACCGTTATTGTGGGAGACCAGAGCTTAGTGAGTCTTATTGCTCATGAACTGGCGCACAGTTGGAGTGGGAATCTAGTAACCAATGCAACATGGAACGACTTCTGGATTAATGAGGGCTTTACGGTATACTTTGAAATGCGAATAATGGAAAAGTTATACGGAGTAGAATTCGCTAACATGCTAGAGGCTTTGAGTTATGACGATCTACAGAAAGAACTCGCGGTTATGCTGGAAGAAAATGTAGCGGCTACTAGTTTGAAGCAAGATTTGAAAGGTAAAAACCCAGACGACGGTGTAACGGCAATTGCCTATGATAAAGGCTTTCATTTCTTGAGGTTGTGTGAGAATACTGTAGGTCGTGAAAAGTGGGATGAATTTTTAAAATCCTACTTTGATAAGTACAAGTTTAAAACCATGGTTACAGAGGTGTTCTTACAAGAATTAGCAGGGGTGCTTACTCAGGGCCAATGGGACAGCATAGGTGTGGAGGAGTGGATTTATGGCACTGGTTTGCCGGTGAATTGTCCTTTCCCGGTATCCAACAGATTTGTGGTTGTAGACGATGCGGTCAGAATGATGCTTTCAGCAGATCCTCAAGCAGATAATGTTAAATCCATGGTGTACTTACCGCAAGAAACAACCATACGTTGGACTACGCAAGAATGGTTAAGGTACATTAGAGGATTAGAGGCTGGAGGCGCTTCTGAAGGTCATTATGCGTTGGCTGATGCTAATTACGGATTTACGGGAAGTCCAAATCCTGAAATAATTGCTGCATGGTATTCAGCTATCCTTAAAACGAACTTCGAAGGCTATGATGCAAACATGTATACTGAAAAAGTAGAAAGCTTTTTGGGAAGTGTTGGCCGCAGGAAATTCATAGTACCTATGTACCAAAGCATGCTTGACGGTGATAAGAAAAGGCAAGAATGGGCGAAGAAAATTTACATGGACTCCCGGGCATCATACCATCCTTTAGCGCAGGGAACATTGGACGATCTTTTTTCTGAGACTATGGAGTAATATGAATGCTAAGGCTGTCTGATTCAGGCCATAGTAATTCAAAGTTACCTTTGTTTAAGTCGTTTTCTTCGTCTTCTTTTTCATCGCGTTTGAAGAGTGTTTTTAAGTCTTCTTTCTCTTGCTTAAGGGTGGATTTTAGTGAGGTGCGAATTTGTTTTTTGTCCAAGCTAATACAAGGGTCATCTAGATTACATCCAACAAGAAGCCTCATATAAGGTTGATTCTCTGTCTCCGCCTCTGCAACCCATTGGCCAAGGTCTCTGTTTGAGTTTTTCCCTCGAAGGGCTAAATCTTTCAGTCCAATTCGGATGCTGTATTCAATAGCATCAGTTTCTAAGTTTTGCCATCCGTTTACCCAAAAATTAATAGCGCTATTATTCACTTGCGTTTCTGGTATAATCAAGGTGTCTCCACGAATTTGAAAAGGGCCTTTGAGGTAGGGAAAGTCAATTCTAGAGAGTTCGTCTCTATCAACAAAAGAACTTAACTCTTGAAGCGGGCTATAATTACGAAGGGCTCCGTTGCGAACCTCTGCTTGAACATCAATGGAAGTCTTTTGTGATTGTACCAGCCATTCAGAATCAAAATAGAAAGTCATTTCAGCGGTGGCATTTGCGCTTCCCTTAAGGTTGCTTTCATCCAAATCTTCAATATCAAAGCTGTCAAAACTTTTGAGTAATTGATCCAATTCAATAGTGGTACAAGAGGCTTTACTCCAGAATCTGCTGCCTTCTGTCTCTTCAGCTAGCGCCCAATTACCCCTAAAAGTACCCCCGCAACCATCCAATCTCATATTTCGTCCCAGGATGGTGGTTTTGCGGTTATATACGGTGCCGCGTAACCCTTTCCCATTGAATTCTCCTAGATTTAACTGATCAACGTAAAGATCTGCTTGAAAATCAAAACCAAAATCATCTTCGGAACCTTCATCGTCCTCAAATTCCCAAAAAAGCAGCGGGTCCACGTCTATGTGAGGACTTTCTAAACGCAAAATTACTTGCGGTCTGCCTTCTAAAGCATTTTGAACTACTCCACTCACAACAGCATTGTTGGGTCCGCTTTTTAAAAAACAGCGTTCCACTTTAATGTCATTTTGTTCTACGACGAGTTCAGCTTCCACCTTTTCAAACTCTATGGTACTTTCACTAATCCCGAAACTAACTTCTTTTAATTGAAGATTACCTTCAAAGGAAGTTTGACCTACTGGGTTAAAGTCATCCCAAGAATCAAAACGTTGTCTAATCTTTAGATTATTCCCATTCCAAAAGCCCATGGGATTCGTTAAACTTTCTACTTCTACAAAGGCAAAAAGCTCGCTTAAATTTGAGCCACCTGCGATTTGAGCATTTAGCTCGGGATACTCGCCGCTCAATAATGCATTTCCTGTCAATGTACCAGTAGAGGTTTTAAGTGAAATATTTTCAATACTGATGCTAGGTACGTCTTTCCAATTCACTTTGATGGTAGAAGAGAAATCCGAAATAGCTATGCCTCTATAGTTAAAGGCACTTTTTGATGGCTGAAGTTGAATCTCCCAGTCCTCATAGCTTCCATTCCATTGCACGGCACTTTTGAACACATCCAGCTGTATATCTTCTGTAGTCAATAGTGGTAGACTTGTTAAAAGTGGAAGTAGATTTCCTGTCTTTAAATCTAAATTTCCTCCTTGATCATGGATTTCTCCGGAAAGCGAAAGACCATTAACTTTCATTTCTGTAGAGGTTATTTTCCAGGTAGAATCGTCACTTGTGAATGCAAAAGAACCGTTAAGATGTCCATCATTTATCCAGGTTTCACCATCTAAATTCAATACATTTTTGATTAAATCTGCACGTCCTTTTAGAGCTACACGGTCGTTGATAGTACCGGTTAATAGTGCACTATTAGCATAGCAGGAATAGTCAATTCCTTCTTTGGGCGCTTTATATTCAACTTGCAGACGTACCAGTTCGACCAGAGATAATTCTAGAGTCTTAGATTCGTCTTGGTTCTCCGTTTCAAGCAGTTCCCAATTGGCCAAAGATCCATTGTCATATAAGAGTAGGCTTCCATCTGCAAGGCTCAATTCTTCTATAATATAATCCCCCTGAATGACAGAAAGTACATTCATGCCAAGGCCTACATATTTGGCTTGAAGCAGGAATTCGCCTTTACGCAATGGATCTTCAATGCTTACATTGTTAAGCGCAATGCGCACTCTTGGGAATCCTCCTAAAAGATCTAGATCAATCTGTTCTACGGAAACAGGTGCTTTGAGCTGTTCGTTGATTTTGTCTATGCCTCCAGCAATAATAGCATCTTGTTGAGTGTATAAATATCCAGCCGCTCCTCCCAAAAGAAGAATGCAAAGCCCGAAGACTATACCAAGAACTTTAAATGCCTTGTGCATTTGATTACCGCATTTTTAAGAAGCCAACCTCCTTAGCATCAAGGTGTCTATATTGACCTCTGTTTAATCTCTTTTTAGTTAATCCTGCGAAAGAAACCCTGTCCAGTTTTTCTACTTCAAATCCATAATGGGCGAACAGACGTCGAACAATGCGAGGCTTATTGACATGAATTCGCATGCCTATTTCACGTTTGTTTTTATCGTCTGTAAAATTAATTTCTTCCACAGGTACAGGACCTTCTTCTAAAACAGTTCCCGCTGCAATAGTGTCTAGTTCCTTTTTACTTAACGGTTTATCAAGCACAATATGATAAATGTTGGCGGCACTGTTTACTCCTTTGGTTAAGCGCTTTGCCGTATCTGCATCATTGGTCAAGAGTAAAACGCCGGTGCTACCGCGTTCCATTTGTCCAACCGGATATATTCTTTCGTTGCAAGCGTTTCCTACAAGTTCAAAAACCGTTTTGCGTGCTTTAGGGTCATCCATAGAGGCAAGAAAACCTTTGGGCTTGTTTAAGAGTACATAACGCATCTTATCTGTCTTCAAGGTAGTTCCGTTGTATTTCACCACATCTGAAGGTTTCACTTTATACCCCATGGAGGTGACTACCTTATTATTTACGGATACGAGTCCAGCTCCAATCAAATCATCTGCCTCCCTGCGTGAACATATACCTGCATTTGACAAGTACTTATTTAGACGTACACTATCCGAAGAGCCACTGAGCTGTTCCGCGGTTTTACTGCGGACGCCACGGAACTTTTTAGCAGGGCGGGCACCGCGTTGTGGGCCGTCACCACTATCTTCTCTGTCCCAAGTTTTCTTTGGTCCACTGGCGAATCTATTATTGTTCTCTGACTTTCCTTTACGTGGCCCGTTGGGTCGTGATTTACTGTTGCGCATGGCAGAAATAATTTCAGCAAAGTTACTTCAGTTAGAGGCCATTACTGCTAATTTCAGCATTGAATGACTAACATTCAATAGGAAACAGTTGTGGCACTAAACTTTCGCCTGTGTAATAGAAGAGGAGGAGCTGCCATTCAAGGCAATGGTACTGCGCCATAAGAGGTCCAGCTTCATTGAGGATTCGCTGCATCTGTCCTCTAGAAATAAGCTCGCATGGAAGCCCCTCGTTCTTCCGGTACTTCACTTCAATAATCACAAGGATGTTTTCTTTTCGAGCAACTACGTCAATTTGTATGCGTGATCTCCTATAATTCTCAAAGAGAATTTCGTAGCCTTTATTTTGAATGTACGCAGCAGCATGTTGCTCATAAAGTAAATAATCCATGCACAAAGATTCCCTTCTGCGAAGCTGTGGGACAAGAATTGTGAGTAAGATTAAATTTTCAACTACAAGGTGAATTCAATGCGGTTTTTAGTTACTTCCGCAGTACTACCAATGACTAATGGGAATTGTTCTGAAGTATGTCCAAAAGGCAAATTGGTGATCACGGGAATTTGCAGTTGATCAAAATGCTTTCTCAATGTTTTTTCAACTGCTGTACCCCACGGTACTTCATGATCATGAATGTCTGAAAACTGACCCAATAACACCCCTTTTAATCCATTAAATGCTCCTTGGCGCTTGAGCGATAATAACATTCGATCCAGATGGTAATGGTATTCATCCAAATCTTCAAGCACCAGGACAGCCCCGTCTAGAGACGGAAGTGAGGGTGTACCGTATATGCTGGAAATAACGCTGAGATTGCCGCCAAGAAGAGTGCCTCTTATAGGTTCGTATTCATCTTTCAATGCCAAAGATTGTGGACCGTGAGCAAGGACTTGGAACGTATCACTGATGTGCTTATTGTGGGTATTTTTAAAGCTGATGGGCATGGCGGCATGAATTGCAGGAATGCCGTATTGATGTGCATGAAGCAAAAAAGTAGTAAAGTCAGAGAAACCGATTAACCATTTGGGCTGTTTTTGAAGAGCCAGCCAATCTACTGTATCTACAATATCTGCACTGCCGTAGCCCCCGCGTATGTTCCAAATGGCCTTAATACCGTCATGATGAATAAGCTTATTGAAGGATTGGATACGCTGAGCTATGGAACCGGCTACTTGGCCTTCTTGAAAAAGAATGTCCTTCTCAAAGTGTACATTAAATCCCGCCT
>PXYR01000073.1 GCA_003023665.1 Bacteroidota bacterium | reverse complement strand
GGAGTTAAAGAAGGTTGCTCGTGCCAAGCGGCGAAAACTGCTTAGAATTTCACCTGATGTGCTCAATCGATTAGATGATGCGTTCTCTGAAACCTCTAGAAGCGAGAAACAAACCCAAGCCCTTTTGAGTTTAGTTGCTGCCTGTGGAAGTGAAAATAAATGGATAGACTCTAGAGCGTTTCGAAAAAAAAATCAGATTGAAAGTCCTCAGATTATCGCTTTAAAAAAGAAGGCCTTGATTGAAGAAATTGAGGAAGTAGATGGGACAACGGCAGCATCGGCTCCAAATTCCAAAATATTGCTTAGCGCGCATCAAACTGCTGCATTGGAGAACATAGAGAAAGGCTTTAAAGAGCGCAAGCCTACATTGCTTCATGGAGTGACTGCCTCTGGAAAAACAGAGGTTTATATTGAGCTCATAAAAAATGCATTTAAAACACATAAACGTGTTCTTTACCTACTCCCGGAAATCGCACTAACCACTCAATTAATTAGTCGATTAAGGGTTCATTTTACGGTTGCAGTGAGTCACAGTAGGTTTACACCTGCAGAAAGATTAGCCGCTTGGAGAGAATCCCTAGAGAACAATGAGCCTTTGTTGATTCTAGGTGCACGATCTGCTGTTTTCATGCCTATGCCAGACCTAGGACTGATCATAGTGGACGAAGAGCATGAGGGTAGTTTTAAACAATTTGAACCTTCTCCACGATACCAAGCTAGGGATACAGCTGTATGGATGGCTAATCAGCGCGGATGTTCCATACTCTTGGGTTCTGCCACACCATCCTTAGACAGCATGTATAATGCAAAATTAGGACGCTATCACTTGGTACAGTTGTTTAATCGATTTCATACTGCGCCGCTTCCGGAACTTGAAGTGGTGGATATGGTGGGCGCTAAAGAGCGACGTGAAGTCAAGGGGAATTTCTCCATTGAGCTAGTAGATGCAATGCGCCAAACGCTGCAAAAAGGGGAGAGCATTATTCTTTTTCAAAATAGGCGAGGCTTTAGTACGTTTCAACAATGTCAAACTTGCGGCCATGTTGAGGGATGCACAAGGTGTGATATTTCATTAACGTATCATAAAGCGTCCAATCAATTAAAGTGTCACTATTGCGGGTATCAAGTACCGCCCGTGATGAAGTGTTCTTCTTGTGGTGGTCATAGCGTTTTACATAAGGGTTTTGGTACAGAGCAAATTGCAGAAGAAGCATCGGAGCTCTTTCCAAAAGCAAGAGTTAAACGAATGGATTTAGACACCACTAGAGGAAAGCATGCTTTTGGCGATTTAATAAGGAGCGTTGAAGAAGGTGAAGTCGATATTTTAGTAGGTACACAAATGGTAACCAAGGGGTTGGATTTTGATAGAGTAGGGCTCGTTGGAATTATGTCTGCAGATAATTTGTTGAGTTATCCGGACTTTAGGGCAAATGAAAGAGCCTTTCAATTAATTGAACAAGTAAGCGGTCGTACCGGGCGTAGAACCTCAAAAGGAAAAGTTGTTATTCAAAGCATGAAGCCCCGACACGCCATCATTCAGATGGCCATGAATCATGATTACGACGGAATGCTACAAAGAGAGCTGGTAGTAAGAAATGAGTATGGATACCCTCCTTATGTGCGACTGATTACCATCACCATAAAGCACAGAGATCACAGGTTGCTTGAGCGCGCTGCTTCAGAATTCGCACGTTCCTTAAGAAGTAAAATTGGAGACCGATTTCTAGGTCCGGAATACGCTCCTATTGCCAGATTGAAGAATTTGTACCAAATGCAAATTATCATCAAGGTGGACAAAAATAGCGTTGGAATAAAGGTTCGTGATCGTATTACAAAAGCCCACCAAGAAGTTTTAATGAGTCCTGAGTTTCATCGCGTCAAGGTGATTTATGATGTAGATCCCAATTCTTAGGTAAATGGCTTGAAACTTTCGGGGGAGCTAGCTTCAATTTCTATTTTTTCTCCACTTACAGGATGTATAAAGCCAAGCGTTTTTGCGTGTAAACAAATACTCTTGTCGCGTTCTGCTCTTCTAGCACCATATTTCACATCACCCTTAATAGCATGTCCTATAGCGGCAAACTGTGCCCTAATTTGATGATGTCTTCCGGTATCTAGTTCAACTTCTAGTAAAGAATAATTATCCCCAGTTTTTATTACTCGGTAGCTTAATTGTGCCTCTTTAGCACCTACTTCTGCTTTTTTGAAGACAGTTGATTTATTGTTTTTACTATTCTTCTTAAGAAAGTGTCTTAACGAATCTTCACCTTCTAGTCGACCTTCTACAAGCGCCCAATAAGTTTTTTTGATTTGGCGCTCTTTGAATGCCTTATTCATACGCTCTAGTCCTTTAGAAGTGCGAGCAAAGAGTACGACCCCGGTGGTTGGTCGATCCAATCTGTGAATCACACCGCAAAAGACATTTCCTGGTTTATTGAATTTATGTTTTAGATACGCTTTGATATGATCAGGAAGCGGTACATCACCTGTATGGTCTCCTTGAACTAAATCACCTGCTCGCTTATTGACCGCAATAAGGTGATTGTCTTGGTAAATAATATTTAAATCAGCAGCCAAGTTCTAACTTGTGTAGCTTTCGCTTTCATTGGGAAAGTCCGAATCCTTAACGTCCTTGACGTAGCTTCCAATCGCCGTGGTAATGTCCTCATAAAGATTCAAATAGCGGCGGAGGAATCTTGGATTGAATTGATGGGTCATGCCAACCAAATCGTGAAAAACCAATACTTGACCGTCTACTCCAGCTCCAGCTCCAATACCAATGACGGGTATGGATAGGATTTCCGCAACCTCCTTTGCAAGTGGTGCGGGGACTTTTTCTAAAACAATACCAAAGCAACCAGCTTCTTGTAACGCAAGTGCATCCTCTTTGAGTTTGGCAGCTTCGGCTTCTTCCTTTGCTCGAACAGAATACGTCCCGAATTTATAAATGGATTGAGGGGTTAGACCTAGGTGACCCATTACAGGTATTCCAGCCGTGAGTATGCGCTCAATGCCCTCAATGATTTCTACACCACCTTCTAATTTGACAGCATGACCGCCGGATTCTTTCATTACTCGAATTGCAGAGGTCAAGGCTTCTTTTGAATTCCCTTGATAAGATCCAAATGGCAAATCTACTACCACCAAGGCTCTGTCTACGGCACGAATCACACTTGAGGCATGATAAATCATTTGGTCTAAAGTGATGGGAAGAGTGGTTTCGTGACCAGCCATTACGTTTGAAGCACTATCCCCAACAAGAATACAGTCAACTCCTGCGGCATCTACCATTTTCGCCATAGTATAGTCGTAGGCAGTCAGCATAGATATTTTTTCTCCTTGGTCTTTCATCTGCTGAAGACTGTGGGTAGTTACCTTTTTAAATTCTTTTTTTGCAACGCTCATGGTAGCACGATTTTTATTTTTCTGTGTTACAAAGAAAAGAACTCAACGCATACGTTGTATTTTTGGCGCACATGAAAAAATTCATTCTTACCCTAATTACCTTAATTACTGTGATTTCCTGCGACAATACGTTGGAAATTAATGCAGACTATGATGTGGAAAATGTCGTTTACGGTCTGCTAGACAAAGATCTTGATACCCAATGGGTCCGGCTACACAGAACTTATCTTGGTGAAGACGGAATATTGGCAGGCGCAGTTCATAGCGACAGCCTTTATTTTGATACTGCCGCTTTGTATCTCGCTCAATTGAATAGCAGCGGAACGGTCGTCAATACCTATGAGTTTTTTCGCAAAGACACCAATATGCTCAACCCTGGAATTTTCACTACCGATAATTACAGGCTGTATTGGACAGATGCACCAATTGATAGACAATATGATTACCGAATAAAGGGGTTCATTCCGGGTAATAATAATTTTGAGGCGATTACTCCAATAGTTGGAAATGTAGAAATAACAAAACCAAGAGGTTTTCAGAAAATTTCGTTTGGAATAAGCAATGCAGAATTTAAGTGGGACGCTGCAAGAAATGCTCGTCTCTACCAAGGGTATTTGCATTTTAAATACAAGGAAGCTCCAAGAAATAATCCTAGTGATAGTACCATTAAGATTTTAACCTATGCCCTTCCAGTGCGCACAGGGAGTAACCTTAATGGAAGCGGAACCTTTGTTTCTGAAGTAACTTATGATTCATACTTTAGGTTTTTAAAGAATAATATAGGCGCTTCCACAGAATACGTTCGGGTATTTCGCAGCATAGATGTAGAGATATGGGCAGCGGCAGATGATTATGCTACCTATATCAATGTTAATCAGCCTTCCCAAGGAATTGTTCAAGAAAAACCACTCTTCACTAATGTATACAATCCGGATAATGGAGCGGATTGCCTAGGGTTGTTTTCCTCCCGCGCACGAGGTATTCAAGAGGATGTAAAGTTGAGTACTTCAGCTATGGACAGTTTGTGGAAAGGTGTCTTTACCTGTGACATGGGCTGGATAGATTTTCAAGGAATCGATTCTTGTATGTGTGTAGACGGTGACAAGGTCTGCTTTTAAATTGCCTTTATGACCTTTTGGCAGAGAGGTATCTTCTTTTTGACATGAATTTTAATCAAATGCTGACACATTGGATGTGATTGTGCACTAAAATCCTAATGGCATAAGCATTGTTTATTGAAACACCGAATAGTTGAATTGATAACCTTAATAAAATAAAAATGGGTAAAATCATAGGAATCGACCTTGGAACAACAAACTCTTGTGTCTCTGTAATGGAGGGAAATGAGCCAGTTGTAATTCCGAATAGTGAAGGTAAAAGAACTACTCCTTCAATTGTAGGATTTGTAGAAGGTGGAGAACGTAAAGTGGGCGATCCCGCAAAACGTCAGGCAATCACAAATCCAGAGAAGACTGTATACTCTGTGAAACGTTTCATGGGTGAGAAATTCTCAAATGTTCAAAAAGAGACTGGACGCGTGCCTTACAAAGTAGAAGCAGGCGATAATGATACTCCTCGTATAAATATTGACGGTCGTCAATATACTCCTCAGGAAATCTCAGCTATGATTCTTCAGAAGATGAAGAAGACAGCGGAAGATTATCTTGGTACAGATGTTACAGAAGCTGTGATTACAGTACCTGCATATTTTGATGACGCCCAAAGACAAGCTACCAAAGAAGCAGGTGAAATCGCAGGTTTGAACGTGCGTCGTATAATCAATGAGCCAACTGCGGCTGCATTGGCCTATGGTCTAGATAAAAAGGGACTTGACCAGAAAATCGCTGTATTTGATTGTGGTGGTGGTACGCATGACGTATCCGTGCTGGAATTGGGTGATGGCGTATTTGAAGTTAAATCTACGGATGGAGATACTCACCTTGGTGGTGATGATTTTGATCAAGTAATCATAGACTGGCTTGCGGAAGAATTCAAGGCGGAAGAATCCATGGATCTTCGAAAAGATAACATGGCTCTGCAGCGCTTAAAAGAAGCTGCTGAGAAGGCTAAGATTGAATTATCCTCCACAACAGCAACAGAAATTAATCTTCCTTATATAACTGCAACAGCATCAGGTCCAAAGCACTTAGTACGTTCGCTTAGTCGTGCAAAGTTTGAGCAATTAGCAGCATCATTGATTGAGCGCACTATAGCTCCTGCTAAGTCAGCACTTCAAAATGCAGGTTATTCTACCTCTGAAATTGACGAGGTTATTTTAGTAGGTGGTACTACTCGTATTCCAGCTATCCAAGAGGCGGTTAAAGCTTTTTTTGGAAAGGATCCATCGAAAGGTGTAAACCCGGATGAGGTAGTTGCTATTGGTGCTTCTATTCAAGGAGGTGTGCTCGCAGGAGACGTAAAAGATGTACTTCTATTAGATGTCACTCCGCTGTCTTTAGGTATAGAAACTATGGGCGGTGTAATGACGAAACTGATTGAATCAAATACAACCATTCCAACTAAGAAATCAGAAACGTTCTCAACGGCAGCGGACAATCAACCCTCAGTGGAGATTCATATTCTTCAAGGTGAGCGTCCAATGGCCAATGACAATAAAACAATTGGCCGATTCCATTTAGATGGAATACCCGCAGCACCAAGAGGGGTTCCTCAGATTGAGGTCACATTTGATATTGATTCCAATGGTATTCTCAATGTGAGTGCGAAAGACAAGAATACGGGTAAGGAGCAGAATATTCGTATTGAGGCTTCTTCCGGTTTGAGTCAAGAGGAAATTGACCGCATGAAGCAGGAGGCAGAGGCAAATGCGGATGCTGACAAAAAAGCGAAAGAGGAAATTGATAAACTCAATGCCGCTGACAGTATGGTCTTCCAAGTTGAAAAACAAATGAAGGAATTGGAAGGTAAGCTGCCTGAGGAAAAGAAAGAGCCAATAGATACTGCGCTTGCAGAACTTAAAGCAGCTCACGCGGCTAAAGATATAGCGGGTTGTGATGCAGCTCAAGAGAAACTTAATGCAGCGTTGCAAGCGGCATCTGCAGAAATTCAAGCTGCCATGCAAGGGAATGACCAGCAAGGTGGGGATGACCAAGGTCCAGATGCAGGTGGTGATGCAAATGCTACAGACGACGTAACAGATGTTGATTTTGAAGAAGTAAAGTAATTATTACTCAAGCTTTATTACAAGCCCCCGTGCCAAAAGCACGGGGGCTTTTTTGTTATATTCGGGCTTTCACTCAAAAAACAATGAATACGTATGGATTTTGCTTCTCTCAATGATATTCTCAAAGTTATAGATGGGTACATAGGCGGCTCAAGCTGGTTTGTTTTTGCACTCTTAGGTACGGGTATATTCTTTACAGTTTACTTGAAATTTCCTCAAATCAGATTTTTTAAACATGCCATTGATGTGGTTCGCGGGAAATTTGATAAAGAGGGAGCAAAGGGAGATACGTCGCATTTTCAATCCTTAGCTACTGCGCTTTCTGGAACCGTTGGTACTGGGAATATTGCGGGAGTAGCCTTTGCTATTCATTTGGGTGGACCTGCAGCACTCTTTTGGATGTTAGTTACTGCAGCGCTAGGTATGACTACAAAGTTTGTGGAGGTTACTTTGAGTCACAAGTACCGTGAATTTGCAGAGGACGGCACGGTCTCAGGGGGTCCAATGTATTACATGAAGAATAAGTTGAATATGAAGTGGATGGCAGCCTTGTTTGCCGTTGCGGCAATCATTAGTTCTTTTGGTACGGGAAACATGCCTCAAGTAAACAGCATTGCCGCGTCATTAAAGGCGACGTTTGGTATTGAAGAGATTGTAACAGGAGCGGTATTGTCTGTTTTGCTTGGTCTGATAATATTGGGCGGAATCAAGAGGATTGCCGCAGTTACTGAGAAATTGGTTCCAATAATGGCAGTTATTTATGTGCTTGGCGCACTCTCTGTGATCGTGATGAATTACGAAAACATCATTCCTTCTTTTGTGAGCATTTTTGCTGATATTTTTACCGGGTCTTCTGCAGCAGGAGGATTCTTGGGAGCAACTATAGCATATGCATTCAATAGAGGGGTAAACCGCGGTTTATTCTCAAACGAGGCGGGTCAAGGTTCTGCGCCCATTGCCCATGCAGCTGCCAAAGCGGAACACCCTGTGAGTGAAGGAATGGTCGCTATTTTGGAGCCATTTATTGATACTATAGTTATCTGTTCCATTACAGGTCTAACCTTATTGAGCTCAGGAGTTTGGAATGAAAAACATCAAAATGACTTTAGCTATTCAGATATGATTATCATGGAAGGTGAAGTAAGTAAAGAGGTTCATGGATCAGCCTTGTATGAATACTTCAATGGATCTGAAACGGGTTTGGACGTTATGCCAATAAATGAGTTCACAGGAACGCTCAAGGTCACAGACGGAATCATTGCATCCGACGCCACAGTTTTGCATGCACGCTCGATTGCAGAAGATGTTCAAATATTTAAGGAGGGCCAATTATTTACTGGACTTATTGAGATTAGTGAAGGTCGTCTTGAAGACCCAAAAGGATATACCTTCTCTGGAAAATCTCTTGTACATAGTGCGCCCCTTACAGCTATTGCTTTTAATAAAGGGCTTTTTGGTGATTTTGGTCAATACATCGTAGCAATTGGTTTATTGTTGTTTGCTTTTTCCACCGCCATTTCATGGAGTTATTACGGCGGTAGAAGTGTGACCTATTTGTTCGGGGTGAAGTATGTGAATTATTACCGTGTTTTATACGTTTTAGGTTTCTTCTTGGCAGCTATCATTGATACCACTATTGTCTGGACCTTTGCAGGTATTGCTATTGCGCTTATGACGTTGCCTAACCTTGTTGGTATATTCTTATTGAGAAAGGACATGAAACAAAGTATTAAGGAGTATCAGGAATTTATCACAAAAGAGTTTAAGAAGAGTATTTAAAACAAATGAGTGAAGCAGATTAAACCTTGAGAATTCGAAGCAGTCTAAAGGCAGTGCACTGTGTATATTGTGTACTTTAATTTATCCTCGATGAAAAAACTATTACTCGTTGCTTTTATGGGCGTTGGAGCTTTAATAGCTAATGCTCAAGTCAGTAGTGATACCCTAACCTATAATCGCGGTACACTAGGCGTTCAATCCATTTTTCCAGTAAATACTAATTCGCAAGCTATATGTGCAGATACATTGGGTATTTCTATTCCCTCAGGTCATTGGATTGCTTCAATAGAAATGTCTTATGAACTTCAGACGCAAGGTGGCGGATTTGGTGGTGTTGCGCCTAGCGATGTTGGAACGTATTTAG
>PXYR01000072.1 GCA_003023665.1 Bacteroidota bacterium | reverse complement strand
ACTTTGAGATGCAGATTTATAACCGCTTAGGAAATATATTATTCTATAGTAAGGACATTAATACAGGTTGGGATGGCACTTTCGATGACAAAACTTGTTATGAAGGTGTCTATGTTGCCAAAATTATTTACCGGGACCTTGAAGGTATCGAATTCATTAAGTACCAGCAGTTTTCTCTGATGAGGTAAAAGCCTAGGGTTTAACTTCTTTTCCTTGTTTTGCGCCGCTTACACTTGCGTTTAATTCAAAACCAATTATCAACCCAAAGGCATTTATGTAAATCCATAGGAGCATGATAAGCAGTGTTCCAATAGAACCGTAAAATTTATTGTACGTGGAGAAATTCTCAACGTAATATCCAAAGCCATTGGAGGAAAGAATAATGAGTACCGTGGCAAGTATGCTGCCTGGGCTAATGAAGCGCCAATCTGTGCTGCGCACGGGCCCGTAATTATAAACGAGTGAAATAGCTATCAGAACGGTAAGTAATAGAATCAGTAGGCGTACCCAATAAATAATACTTGTGCTGTATTCTAAGATGTATCCTTGATCTGCCAGCCATCCTGTAAAGCCTTGTGAGAATATTAGTGCCACTATTGCAATTAATACGAGCAGCGTTAAGCCAATAGTTAGTAAAAAGGCACTCAAATATTGCCACCAAATTTTCTTAGCATCGCTAATATTTGAGCTGATACCTAGATTGGAAACTAGGGAAAGCGTGCCGTTAGTGGCAAAAAGTGCAGCAGCAGCAAAGGTTACGGACAATAGACCGCCGCGTTTAATGGTTAGGATATCATCAATTGTAGCAAAAGCCATCTCATGCGTAGATGGGGGAAGAACATCACCCAATATGGAGTATAATTCTGTTTGAAAGGCGTCTATTGGCAAATAGGCAATTAAAGTGAAGATGAAGATGATTCCAGGAAATAGTGCCAAAAAGAAGCTAAAACTTACTGAACCAGCCCTAGTGGAAATGGCACCTTCATATATACCTCGAAAGAAAAAATAGAGTACATCCCAAATAGAGAGACCGTCAAAAAAAGGCGGTTTGATTCTACCTAAGGTCTTTCTAATTGTATCATAAAAAGAGTTTAAAATGTTCCTCATAATTCTGCGCAAGCCTTCAAACTTAAGTCTAAACTAGCAATTTGATGAGTAAGTGCACCAACGCTTATAAAATCTACCCCACATTCTGCGTAGCTCACAATGGTTTCTTTTGTTATCCCACCACTACTTTCAATTTCCGCACGTCCCGCTATCAGTTCCACCGCTTCTTTGGTTTGTTGAACAGTGAAATTGTCAAGCATAATTCTATCGGCCTGTGCTTCTATGGCCTGTAAAACCTCACTTATATCTCTAGTTTCTACTTCTATTTGCAGTGACTTGTTGTTTTGTTCCAAATAGTTGCGAACCTTTTTTACCGCAGGAAGTATTCCTCCAGAGAAATCAATATGATTGTCCTTCAACATAATCATATCATAGAGTCCCATTCTGTGGTTTCCTCCACCTCCTAGTACCACAGCCCATTTTTCCAAAATGCGAAGTCCTGGAGTAGTTTTTCGGGTGTCTAAAATGGTACATGATGTATGAGCTACTAAAGCGGCGTATTTGGAAGTACTTGTTGCAATTCCAGAAAGACGTTGGATGTAATTTAAAACGAGTCTTTCGGCTTGGAGTAATTTTATTGAATTGCCTTCCACCTCCAGTACAATGTCACCTGTATGGATTCGGGAACCGTCCTGAATGAATACGCTAACAACTGCAGTTGGATCAATGGTTGTAAAGAGGTATTTTGATAAGGCGACTCCGGCAATAATTCCGTTTTCTTTTGCAAGCAGCTTTACTTTACCTTTTTCATTTGAATTCAAACAGCTCAGTGCGCTGTGGTCTCCATCCCCAATATCTTCAGCTATTGCCAAATCAAAAGATGGTTGAAGAGCCTTAAAATCGGGAATCCATTTCTCTGAACTCATATTTATTTACCGCCTACATTGGTGCTTCTCATTGCAAGTTAGCATCTTTGCCTTAGCTATGAAGATTGTATTTCTTGTTATTGGTAAAACTTCTGAACGATGGATGAAGGAGGGGATAGAAGTGTATTTGAATAGACTTCAACACTATCAAGACACGGCCTTAATTGCACTGCCAGATGTGAAAGGAGGGGGGAAGATGCGACCTGATATTCTAAAGGATGCGGAGGCCAAGAGCTTTCAAAAATTCATTGTTCCTTCTGATCTTGTGGTATTGTTAGATGAGAAAGGTCGTCAATACGATAGCAGAGGGTTTGCCAAACAAATTCAAAAATGGCGCAATTCGGGTCCTAAAAGGCTCATTTTCCTAGTAGGCGGAGCCTATGGTTTTTCTTCTTCCATAATTACGCGAGCAAATGCCGTTTTGAGTATGAGTGCAATGACGACGTCTCATCAGCTTATTCGAATTGTTTTCTTAGAACAACTTTACCGAGCAATGACGATATTGCAGGGCGAACCTTATCACAACGATTGATCTAGAAAATGGCAGCGAATTCCTTTGAGAGTATATTAAACGCATTAAAGAACGGAGATTACCAGCCTGTCTATTTTTTTGCCGGTGAAGAGTCGTTCTATGCGCAACAATTACTTGACTATTTGGAGCGCAATGCCTTGGACGATTCCGAAAGAAGTTTCAATCAGACGGTTTTATATGGCAAAGAGACCAATATGCTTCAAATATTGGAAGAGGCAAAGCGATTCCCTATGATGAGCGAAAAAATGGTAGTCATCGTTAAAGAGGCGCAACACCTCAAAGCCACAGATTGGGAATTACTAACGGGTTATTTGGACCAGCCTCAGCCATCAACTATCCTTGCCTTTGGCCACATGCACAAGAAACTGGATAAGCGATCAAAAGCAGGTAAAGCCATAAAAAGTAAAACTGTCTTTTTGGAGAGTGATCCTTTGAGAGATTACCAAGTGATTCCTTGGCTAGAAGGCCATCTTAAAAAAAAGGGATTTCAAGCGGGAACTGAGGTGGTTGCAGCTATGGCCGAACAAGTTGGTTCAGACTTAAGCCGATTGTTCAAAGAAGTTGAGAAACTGGAGGTAGCAATGGGCGATAATCGTCAATTGTCGGCTCAGGATATTGAAAGACATATAGGAATATCCAAGGACTACAATAATTTTGAACTCGTTGCAGCCATTGCCAGAAGAGATATAGCGAAGGCGTTTAAAATTGCACACTATTTCTCTAAGAATCCAAAAGACCATCCAGTGCAGATGATAACTGGCGTATTATTCAATTTCGTGAATAATCTTATTCAATACCACAGCATGAAGGGTACGGCGGAGAAACAAATTGCCACAGCCCTGAAAATACATCCCTATTTTTTAAAACAATTTGCGGCAGCTTCACGTCATTATAGTCGGGCTCATGCGCACTTAATGTTAGAAGAATTACTAGAATTTGACCGCAAATGCAAAGGAGTAATACCTTCTAGCTCGAACGAATATGAGCACTTGAGAGAATGGCTTATTAAGTGTACGCTTTAGACCTTACATTTGCCTAACCTTCATTGAAATGAAAAAAACACTCCTATTCCTTCTTTTGTGCCTAATGACCAGTTCAGCCTTTGGTCAAGGGAAAATTTTACGGGGATTTGTTTATGAGAAAGATGGCGGTGCGCCAATACCTTATGCAAACATTGTCATAGAGGAAGACAGGCTAGGAGCAACTACTGATTTCAACGGATATTTCCAAATTTCTGACGTGCCTGTGGGTTTGAAAGAAATAACGGTGAGTTACTTAGGGTATGAGATAAATAAGGTGGAGGCTCGAGTTTTTAAGAATAAACCAGCTTCTATAAAAGTATACCTTGAAGAGAGCGTAGAGATGCTGAATACAGTGGATATCAATGTAGCTCGACTCCAAAGAAAAATTAAAGTCAACACCGCTGTAGTAAGCCTAAATCCAAAAAATATTGAGACCTTCTCAGCGGGTGGTGATCCAGATTTGATGAAAGCTTTAGCCGTTCTTCCAGGGGTGGTAACCACTGGAGATCAAGGTGGCCAATTGTATATACGCGGTGGAGCACCGATACAAAATCTAGTTTTACTAGACGGTATGATTATCTACAACCCCTTTCATAGTATTGGTTTTTTCTCCGTTTTTGATACGGATGTATTGCAAGAAGCAAAGGTGTATACGGCCGGTTTTGGTGCTCAATATGGTTCCAGGAATTCGTCTGTAATGGACATCACTACCCGTGATGGTAATCGTTCCAAAATTAAAGCAAAGTCCTATGCCTCAACCTATATGAGTAAATTGCTGTTGGAGGCTCCAATTGGTAAAAAAGACGCCAATGGCATTGCCAACAATAGTTTATTTATCAGCGGTAAAACTTCTTATTTGCGCCAAGCTGCTCCGGTTTTTTATCCTTACGTGGAGACGCGGTTTGGGGGACTGCCCTTTACCTTTAATGATATCTACGGAAAATTTACCACCCAGAATTCATCCGGTTCTAAAATGAGCGCGAAAGCCTTCAACTTTAGTGATGCTGTTATGTTGGACAGCGCTCAAGGGATTCAATGGAATAGCTCTGGATACGGCGTCAATTTTTTAGTAGTTCCTCCTGCATCTGCAACGCTAATAGAAGGAGACTTTGCACAGAGCTCCTACTTCATTGAAAGTACAGAAAACTTAGACCAACCAAGGAGTTCGTCCATAAATGGATTTAATGGAGGTTTAAATTTCACCTACTTCTTGGGCAAGGCAGATGAGATTAAGTACGGTATTGATTTGATTGGTTATAATACTAGATTTGATTTCACCAACTCTTTGGGGCTGAAGCTCAATCAGGAGGAAAACACTACGGAATTAGGCGGGTATTTCAATTACCGAAAAGTGACTCCCTTACTTGTTTTGGAGCCAGGGTTGAGGTTGCATTATTACGGTTCACTTTCAGAACTTAGTATAGAACCAAGATTAGGTATCAAATACAACATTACGGAAGACTTTAGATTCAAAGCCTCTGGAGGCCGTTACAGTCAGAATTTAGTAGCTGCTAATTCGGACAGAGATGTGGTAAATTTATTTTATGGCTTCTTGAGTGGCGCCACAGATCTACCTAATTCATTTCGCGACAGACCAATCACATCAAAGCTTCAAAAGGCGGCGCACGGCGTTGCAGGCTTTGAATACGATATTGGGAAGTATTGGGATATCAACCTAGAGTCTTACGTGAAGGATTTCTCACAAATTACCAATATCAATCGCAACAAATTGTACAACGATATCCCCGTGTACAGCGATCGACCAGAAATTTTGAGGAAAGATTTTATTGTTGAAAGAGGTCTAGCCTTTGGTTATGATGCAGTAGCTAAATACGAGAGGGGACGTTACTACTTATGGGCTGTGTATGCATGGAGCAAAGTTACCCGTGATGACGGGGTTCAAGTGTACAATCCAAATTTTGACCGTAGACACAATATAAATTTGGTTGGAAATGCCAAATTGGGAAAAGAAGAAAAATGGTTTCTATCTGTTCGTTGGAATCTCGGAACAGGATTTCCATTTACCCCAACCCAAGGATATTACCCAGGGATTGACTTCTTAGACGATTATGGAAATCCAGATATAGATTTTGATTACACCACAGCGAATGGTGACCCGAGCGTTCTTTATGGTGATTTGAATAGTAAAAGGTTACCTACCTACCACAGATTAGACGCTTCCTTGAAATATGCAACTAAGTTAGAGTCCGGTACTTTCGAATTGACTTTTGGCGCAACAAACATTTATAATCGCGAAAATATTTTCTTCTACGATAGGGTAGCTGCGGAACGTGTTAATCAATTACCGATAATGCCCACTATAAGTGCAAGTTTTGCCTTTTAATTCGCCTAGAAAAGAGGTACTTTTGCTCTGTTTTGTTTCAAAATTATGGCCAGTACTAAATACATCTTCGTTACCGGCGGGGTAACATCTTCACTAGGAAAAGGAATTATTTCTGCATCACTGGCTACCTTGCTTCAAGCCCGCGGTTACAGGGTTACTATTCAAAAATTAGATCCTTACATTAATGTTGATCCCGGTACGCTGAATCCTTATGAACATGGCGAATGTTATGTTACTGAGGACGGTGCGGAGACCGACTTGGATTTGGGTCATTACGAACGATTCCTTAATCGACCGACTTCCCAAGGCAATAATGTGACCACAGGTAGAATTTATCAAAGTGTTATAGATAAGGAGCGACGCGGTGACTTTTTAGGGAAGACCGTACAGGTTATACCGCACATTACCGATGAAATTAAAAGTCGGATAAGAATTTTAGGAGATACTGGTGATTTTGATATTGTAATCACTGAAATTGGGGGTACCGTAGGTGATATTGAAGCGCTGCCCTACATTGAAAGTGTTCGTCAATTAAAGTGGGAATTAGAGAAAGATTGTATGGTGGTTCACCTTACGCTGCTTCCATTTTTGCGCGTAACAGGTGAATTAAAAACAAAACCAACTCAACACAGTGTTAAAACTATGCTCGAGAGTGGGGTGCAGCCGGATGTATTAGTGTGTCGTTCAGAACATTCTGTGGATGAGGATATACGTAGAAAACTCGCATTATTTACCAATGTGCGACCAAGGAATGTCATCGAGTCTCGCGATGCGTCTACCATCTATGAGGTGCCCATCATGATGTATAAGGAAAAGTTGGATGAAGTGGTGCTTGATCATTTTTCAATGGAAAGTAAAACACAACCCGACTTGAATCGTTGGAAAGATTTCTTGTCCAGATTGCAGTACCCAAAGCGAACCGTAGAAATAGGGTTAATTGGTAAATACGTAGAGCTAAAAGACAGTTATAAATCAATAACAGAATCATTCATTCATGCCGGCGCTGCCAATGAGGTTGAGGTTAAGGTTCGATGGATACATTCTGAACACCTTACCCCAAAGAACGCAACAGAACTTTGCAAAGGCCTAGACGGAATCCTTGTAGCACCTGGTTTTGGTGAACGAGGATTTGAAGGGAAGGTAGCTACAGTGCAATATGCTAGGGAGCAAAAGATCCCTTATTTTGGAATTTGCTATGGTATGCAAGCGGCAGTGATAGAATATGCACGTAACGTTTTAGGATGGAGTGATGCGAGTACCACAGAGGTTCATCCGGATTCAACAAAACCGGTAATTGCCTTAATGGACGAACAAATGCACATCACAGATATGGGCGGTACTATGCGTCTTGGTGCACAAAAGTGCTCCTTGGAAGAAGGTTCAAAGGCTTTTGAGGCCTACGGTGAAAAAACCATTTCAGAGCGTCACCGTCACCGCTATGAATTTAATAATGAATACAAAGAAGAATTGGTTGCTGCGGGACTGCATACCTCAGGAATTAATCCAGATAGTGGATTGGTTGAAGTGATTGAGGTCCAAGATCACCCATTCTTCATAGGGGTGCAATATCACCCCGAATATAAAAGCACAGTACTTAATCCGCATCCACTTTTCGTTTCATTCGTAAAAGCAGCGGATCAATACCGCCAAAACAAATAACATGGAGCAAAACAAAGGAATAGATAAAAATCAAATCGCAGGGATTCTGCTAATTGGCGCTATAATGCTAGGATTTGGCTGGTGGCAAACTAAAAATGCTCCGCCGGTTGAATCTGCTACAGAATCAACACAGGATGTTGAACAGGTTTTAGAAGAAGAATTTGCGAGTGAATCGCAGGTAGCGGATGCAGTAGTTCCTTCAGAGCCTGATGCTTTTTCTCCAGAAGAAATAACAATTAGTAATGCGGAACTAAGTTTGACCTTTTCTTCCGCTGGTGCAACATTGACAAATGCAGCTTTAGCGGATTATCATACCTATGATGATACCGCAAAAACCGAAGCATTAGATTTAATTAAGGGAAACAGCCAAGTTTTTGATATTCGACTCCCCGGTGGTGAGGCGCTGAGTTCAAAGGAATTTGAAGTACTATCAAGTTCTGCTCGGTCTCTTGTGTTTTCTGACGGTTCCACTAAGGCAAGCATTGAGTTGGCAGAGGTTGGTTACGATTTCACCTTTATTGTGAGTGGAACCGCTGAATCTAGTGGTAAGCCTGAAATTTATTGGGAGCGGAGTGCCCAGCGTACAGAAAAAGGAATCACTACCGAACGTCAGTATTCTAGCTTTGTATACCAACTCAGTGAGGATGGGGATGTAGAGCATTTGGCAGGACGTGGTTCGGATAAAACTGAGACTACGGATCCAATCAATTGGTTGGCACAAAAACAACGTTTCTTTTCACTGATTATACACCCTGAACAAGGATTTTCATCTGCGGATATTGCTACGCTAAATGGTGATGATGAGAATGAAAACTTGGTTAAGGAATTTAGTGCCACTGCTCGTTTGAATCAGACGGTTAGCGGTGCATATACCTTGCCTTTTGCAATGTATGTGGGCCCAAATCAGTACCAGCTTCTGAAAACCTATGACCAAGGATACGAGAAGGCTATCAATTTTGGTTGGGGCATTTTTGGAGCAATAGGACGCGGCGTGGTAGTTCCCATTTTTAATTGGTTGGAAGGTTATGGTTTTGGCTATGGTCTGATCATCTTCATTATGGTGCTAATCATCAAGTTAACATTGAGCCCGCTGACTTTTGCTTCCTACCGTTCCATGGCCAAAATGCGCGTTCTAAAACCAGAAATTGATGCAATCAATGAGAAGTTTAGCTCTGAAAAAGAAAATGTGCAAAAGCAACAAGCCATAATGAATTTGTACAGAGAAGCTGGAGCAAGTCCATTAGGTGGATGTGTACCTGTAATTGTTCAAATGCCAATTCTGTTTGCTATGTTCCGCTTTTTCCCTGC
>PXYR01000071.1 GCA_003023665.1 Bacteroidota bacterium | reverse complement strand
AAAAATTGAGTCTTTGACCATCAAGAATCATTCGCCAAATTCCTGACGGAAGTGCGCTCATTGCAACGGCAGCGTCACTAAACTTAACCCTTAAACTCTCCTCATTGACAATATATTTTGTGCCAAATTCATTCGTTACCACAATGGGGTAAGCGTTTAGTTCACCGCTAAGGAGTGGCACCAACCCGGTATCTACCTTTTGAAAACCATAAATGGAAGACCTACTGAATTTTTCAAAACGCTTAGAATGTTGGATAAAACCTTCTGTTAATTCATAAACACCTGATCCTTGAGTCCCTAGATATAGGCGATCGTTCTCCCAAGTTGCACTAATTACTGGGTCAGAAGGAAAACCTTGTGCTGGACCGTAAATTTGACTAGACAGCGTGAAAGTCATGAAAAGGAAAAAGAGAAGGAGGGCTTTCTTCATACCACAATGTTAGTCAAATTTGAGCTTTACTAATTTACTTCATACCCGATTGATTACATTTGAGCCATGAAAAAAATTCTTCCTTTTTTGATTGCAGTGCTGCTCTTGTCTAATTGTTCATCCGATCAAAAGCGCCTAGAGCAGGAAATGGATGACATTCTAGTGTGGATTGACGATTCGGGGTTAGAATTTACTGCGAGTGGAACAGGTTTATACTATCACATTGAACAAGCCGGTAACCCAAATAGAATACCGGATTCTTCCCATGAGGTAAGTTTCAAGCACATGGGATACCTTCTAGATTCTACTGTTTTCTCTAACGGCTGGTCGCCATCAAATCACTATCCTTTAGTTGGACTTGTTGCCGGTTTTCAGGAAGGTCTAAAAATTGTTGGTGAAGGCGGGCGCGCCGTAGTTGTTTTTCCATCCACCTTGGGATATGGAAGTACAGTACGACCGGGAATCCCTGAATATAGCCCATTAGTATTTAGGCTTGAATTGGTCAATTATTACTGATTAAGGATAAGTTTTTCTTTTTCACATTTTCTGAGTCGAACTCCTAATTTGTCCAACTTATTTGGAAAGCAACAATTATGTTTTCCTCAATTCCCCTGCACGCGCTGTTTTGGACACTGCCTTTTACATTCACGCCGTTTTCTAGTTCCCTGATACACCTAGAAGGACAAAGCATAGGTGAATTCAAACAATTTCAAATTGGCGCACAGCATCGCGGTCTTAGCGGAGCATATTCTCACCAGCAATTAGGCAACTTCCAATCTCTTGCTGCAGATATTGGTGGCAACATAATAATAAACCCCTCGCTCAAAATTACCGGTGGACTCAGTTATGAGCGCAGCACATTTTCATCCTCTAGTTTTTCATCCTTAGGCATGCACAGTGCTTTTCTTTATTCTACTGAAAAGAGCATTACCCATGCCTATATTAACGTGTTTCAGCAAAGTCTTCAGTCTTTTCAACTGCTTCATATTTATCAAATTAATGCGAATTGGAACATATTAGCAGCGTGGGCTTCTAATCCTGAAGAATTGACTTATGGCTTGAATTACAGTCACAAAAACCTGATTATTAGTGCTTCCCAAACAAAGGGAAAGTTTAATACCGCTGTAGCCATTCACCACAAAAAATGGTGGCTAAAGGTTGGTTTACATTCCAGTGCTATACCCATGCCTTCATCCCTTTATTGGCTTCTATGAAATGCCTCATAATGATACTAAGCCCATTTCTAATTTGGGGACAAATTGCAGAAGAGGATCTAAGCAGGAGAGCACTGGAGATATTAGATACAAGCACGCTGAATTCTATTGATCCAACTTCACTTTGGCAAGTTTTCAATCTAAGCAAAGCAGATATTTTTGCCCTTGAACAATACAAAGATGCATTTGGTCACATCACTCACGAGAGTGAACTATTTATGATTGATGGTCTTGATTCTACTACGGCGGAATATTTATTGGCACTATTCCCTATAAATAGAATGGTCAATGAGTCCAAAAGCCAGTTCATACATAAAATAAGTCTTCGTAACAGCCAAATCAACTCTAGGCAGTCGCTCCTTTTCAATTCTAATGAAATTAATGGTGCAATTCACCTATTTCGTGAAAACCAACATATTAATTACTCGGGATACCTCACACACCGTTTTGGCAATTGTGCATTAACCTTTGGAGATTTTTCTTTGCATGCAGGTCAAGGTCTCCTTTTGGGTAGACGTGGGTTTCCTTCCAGTACCACAAGCGAATACTTTGAAAAAGGACTCAAAGGGAGAACAGGGAGTATAACAGAGGGTATTCAACAAGGAATAGGGTTTGAAAAAAAACTATCGAATGGTCTTTTTTGTATTTCAGTAGACTCATCAAATAGATACTCAGCAACGGTTTTTAAAGTTTATGAAACCACTCAACTGGGAGCCTCTACTTCTATGAACAATTTTTCATTATTCTTTCACCATGCTCGTGGACCGGTAAGAATGTATGGGGAATTAGGCAATAGGGAACAAAAAATTGGAGCGAACTTTTTCATTAACGACGTTTTATTTGAAACCAATATCTATAATGATGGTGGTCTTTGGACAGAATCCTACATTAGTTGGCAGAATCCTATTGGAAGGTGGAATTTGATTCATAGTAAGGGTAGAATGAAACTAAATCTCAATAACCAAAATTTTCAGTTATTCATAAATGAACATCGCAACGAAACCCATTCAACATGGCGTTCAAAACTCCGAATTCCACATAGAAAATGTTTGTATGAATTTCATCTACATGGTAAGACCCATGGGTTTGGGATTAGAAAAGAGCGAACTTTTTCAAATGTTGCAATTAGTGCTACAGCGGCTTTTATAGATTATGAAGGTCATCCTATTTGGCTGAGTATTCCCGCTGCACGCGGTTTTATTGGGGCCAAAGGAGTGTATTCAAACTTTGCGGGAATAGTTGGCAGAATCCATTGGCAAGGAATTACCGCTAGTGTTCAGTTGAATTTTGAAAACCCGAGCGCATCATCAACACAAATGAGCTATTATAAATCTTTATAGTTGAGCAAAGTGTTGCCAGAATTCAGGATAACTCTTGGCAACCACTTCTGGGCGCTCTATGCGCAGCGGAAATAGCAATGAAATAGGTGCTAAGGACATTGCAATTCGATGGTCCTTAAATGTAGTAAAGCAATTGTCTTCCAAAATATATTCATCGGGATATACCATACATGAAATGCTATCCATGGTGGTTTTTAATTCCACCCCAAAACGCTTGGCCACCTCCGAAAGAGCCTCAATTCGATTACTTTCTTTTACCACTAAAGTCTGTAAACCGTTGATTTCAAAAGGGATTTTTTGCATCACTAAAGTGGTAATTAATGGTTGCGCTAGATCCGGTTCCGATATCAGGTTTGCTGTGAACTTACCTAGAGGCAAGACGGGAGCTTTTTGTAAAAACAAGGAGCCTCCTCTAAAAAAGTGCTTAACGCCTAAGGGCTCAAAATAATCCAATACTCGACTGTCTCCTTGTAAACTTTCTTTTTGGAAACCTAAAAGCTCTATCTCTGCCTTGTTAGCCAGGGCAACCGTTTCGCACCAAAATGCAGCAGCTGACCAATCACGCTCCATGAAAAGTTCTACCTTTTTAGGTTGCTGTCCTCCAGTGATTTTAAATTCTTCTGGTGTCAGTAAAACGTTAAATCCTGCTTCACGTAAAATAGCCGCAGTCATCACTAAATAGGACTGGGAAGGCACGCTGTCCCATTCAAGATGCAACCCTTGGGTCATTTTGGGACTGATAAGCATGAGGGCAGTTATGAATTGAGAACTTTCCACATGCCCAAATTTGTAGTAACCGCCTGTTAATTCCTTTCCCTGAATTACAAGCGGTGCCTCTTTATTGGTTAAAGCATAACGTACATCACCACCTAAAGCATTCAATGCATCCACCAACGGCGCGATTGGGCGCTTATTTAATCTTGTTGTTCCACCAAGTTCTTGAGTAGCCCCCGGTTGGCAAGCCCAATAGGCACTCGCAAAGCGCAATGTAGTTCCGCCGTCACCAACATGTGCGCGTTCGCCCAAATAACCATCTAATACCTCTTTTAAATACTGGCTGTCCTTGGAAGTGCTCATTCCGCTCAAGGTGATTTCCGGATACAGTGCTGCTAATAATAATGCTCGATTAACCATACTCTTGCTGAGTGGCAATTCAAATCGACCAGTGATAGAACCGCTTAGTTTCTTTAACTGCAGAACCTCAGCCATGGACTTTTTGGTTTAAGAGTAGCATACAATCCATCCAACGTTTGATATCCACAGGATTGTCTATGGTAGGTTGACCGAGTCGATCCAGCAGTACAAATTGAACACTTTGATTTTGATTTTTTTTATCCGCCAACTGATTGGTCCAGAGTTGCGTTAAGTCATCTTCATTTACAAATTCCCAAGGATACTTGCCGGACAACTCCTTCTGTAATTCATCTTGTTGACTTAATGCCAATGCAAGGTGTAATCCTTGAATAACAGCCATGCCGTGCGGAATTGGTGTGCCTTTCTCCAACATCAAACTCTCCCACGCATGACCAAAGGTATGCCCTAGGTTAAGTACTTTTCTGAATCCGCTCTCTTTGAAATCTAAAGAGACCACATCCGATTTAATTTGCACAGAACGTCGAATCTCTTCCTCTATATTCATAGACGCTTCCAATTGTAAGATGGCAGGCCAATCGCTTCCATTCAAAAGTGAATGCTTGATCATTTCTCCATGACCGCTGATCCATTCCTTTTTAGATAAGGAGGTCAAAAACATAGGCGCAATCACTATTGCATCTGGCTCACTGAAGGTCCCTATTTGATTTTTGAGACCTTGAAAGTTTATTCCTGTTTTACCACCAATTGATGCATCAACCATAGCCAAAAGTGAAGTAGGTACCTGAACATAGCTTATACCACGTTTATAAGTGGAGGCAACAAAGGCACCTAAATCGCAAATCATTCCACCGCCAAGGTTTATCAATAGCGCCTGACGGTCTGCACCATATTCTAACAAGGATGCCCAGAGTTGAACAACTACTTCAATGGACTTACTCTCCTCACCAGAGGGCACTTCTAGTATATCAAAATCGGAATCTAAGTGCGCAAGCTGATTAGAGAATGTACCTATGCAGGAAGCAGTGTTTTCATCCACTAAAATGAATGTCTTGGACGCCTTCTTTTTGAACAAGAATTCATCTAAGACTCTAAATCCTTCTGCTCCAAAGTATGAAGTTATTTCTGTAGTACGCACACCTCAAAAGTAACACTTCTCAGCACTATATTTGAGTACCAAAACACAGAACATGATAGACTTCTCGAATACCGAGACGGCGTTCAAAATGAAAACCAAAATTGACTTGCTGCAAAGCAGGCTACTATTCTCTACATTGAGCAGCCCAATGGTAGTTCGCGTTCTTAAGTCATTCACCCTAGCCGCACTAGCACTTAGACTCCCTATTAAAGGAATTGTAAAGGCAACTGTTTTTCGTCAATTCTGCGGTGGTGAAAGTGTTGAGGAGTGTACCCAACAAATTGATCGGTTGGCTGCCGGAAATGTTGGGGCTATTTTAGATTACAGCGTTGAAGGGAAAGCACAAGAAGAAGATTTCAATCGGACACTAGCAACAACCATTGAAACGCTTCAATATGCTAAGGTTAATGAGAATGTACCTTTTGGGGTATTCAAGCCTACTGGATTAGGAAGAATAGATATTTATGAAAAAATCAGTCAAGAAAAACCACTTGGTGGGGAAGAACAACTCGCGTGGAATCAAACACTTGATCGATGGAAAAAAATTATTGAAAAGGCTGCTGAATTAGAAGTCCCTGTGATGGTTGATGCAGAAGAAAGCTGGATACAACCTGCAGTAGATGACCTTGTGATTCAATATATGAATCAGTACAATCGCAAGGTTCCTATTGTTTACAATACGGCTCAACTCTATAGACATGATCGTTTTGCTCAACTTGAAAAGGCACTTGAAACAGCTAAACAAAAAGGCTACATCTACGCGGTAAAAATTGTTCGTGGCGCCTATATGGAGAAGGAACGAATTAGAGCGAAAACAATGGGTTATCCTTCACCTATACAACCAAATAAAGTAGCGACTGATCATGACTATAATGAAGCGCTAAAGCTTATTCTCAAAAATATTCAGCACATGGCAGTGGTCATAGGCACGCACAATGAAGATAGTGTTCAACTTGCCGCAACGCTGTTAGAAGATGCAAATCTGCCTCTAAACCATCCAAGAGTTCATGTGGCTCAGCTTTTTGGAATGAGTGACCATATAAGTTTTAATGCGTCAAATGCCGGATTAAATACAGCCAAATACTTACCCTTTGGGCCCGTGCGGGATGTTTTGCCTTATTTGTTTCGCAGAGCAGAAGAAAATACATCCGTAGAAGGACAAACTGGGCGAGAGCTGAAATTAATTCAAGAAGAGCTTGCCCGCAGAAATGCTTAGTCCCAATCCTGTTCTAGACTCAATACTCTGACGGTGTCGCAATTTTCCAGAACCATTTTGTAAGCATAACTCGCATGCGAAAAGGTATACAAATATTCGCCACATGGTTCTTTTCTAGGGGAACTGCCGCCTAAGTGAATTTCACCATGAGCTACTGCTTGGTAGTAGATGCTGTCTAAACTCATATCCAAAAGTGGATGCACTAACGTGGTAGAATCAACAACCTTGGTACGGAAATTCTTTTTTACACGCGCTTTAGGCCCATAGGCATAGTCAAAATCCCGATCGCCAAAAAATGCATATACCAAGAGGACTCCAAGTCCAATACCAATGACATAGAATAACAATCGACGTAAAAAGGCCATGAATAAGTTAGGTTATAGATTACCAAAAAGAAGATCGTCACTAGAATAAGGCAAATCAAAATGCTCACCCAAATGACGTTTTGTAAGCAAGCCCCCATAGAGGTACAGGCCAGCCCTAATATTCAAGTCAAAATGAAGACTTTCTTTAACTCCACCGTTTCCTGACAGTTGCAGTAGCATGGGACCTACAATATTACTCATAGCAATGCTGGAGGTGTTCCCTACGGCACTGTTCATATTTGGTACACAATAGTGTAAAACATCATGCACTACAAAGGTTGGCTCACCGTGAGAAGTGATTTCGGAGGTTTCAAAACAGCCGCCGCTATCAATACTAATATCAATGATTACACTTCCTACTGGCATCAATTCAACCATCGCTTCCGTGACTACCATGGGCGTTCTTCCCTCAATAGGGGAAAGAGCACCAATGACCACATCAACATGTTGTAATCTGTTTTTGAGTACCGATTCTTGAATTAATTCTGTAACTAATCCGCCGCCCATTTGCTCTGTAGCATAACGCAGTTTGCTAATACTCTGATCCAAAAGAACAACCTCTGCACCCATACCTCTAGAAAGTCGGACAGCAGCCATTCCTGCGACCCCTGCGCCAATCACTAAAACTGATGCCGGAGCAACCCCAGGAACGCCTCCCATTAATTTACCCTTTCTTTTACCGCTTAATCCTTCAGCTAACAAACTAGCGCCTAATCTTGCCGCTTGCTGTCCAGCGATTTCACTCATAGCAATGCGCAGAGCGCTTTGGTCGTCCGCATCACGAATTTCTTCTAGAGCGATACCTGTAATTTTCTTATCTGCTAAAGCTTTAAAAAAGTCTCTATCTCTTGTACGTAATTGCAGTGCGCTAATAAGTGTTTGATTGCCTTTCATCATGGCAATCTCTTTTTCATTAGGAGGAGCAACTTTGGCAATTATATCACATTGAAAAATACTATTGGCATCTGAAGATATACTTGCGCCAGCCGCTGCGTATTCTTTGTCTTCCCATCCAGCAAGTAAACCTGCTCCGCTTTCAATAAGGATTTCATTCCCGTTCTGAACCAATACCTGAACTGCTGCAGGATTCAAAAGAATGCGGTGTTCATCCATATCGCGCTCACGGGGAACACCAATGACCAGCTTGGCGTTTTTAGTATCTACAGCCAACCGCTCTTCTTGCGTTGCCCAAGCAGTCTCTGACCAACTTAAATAATCACTCATGGTTCCATTGTATTTGAGCCGCGGACAATTCTGAGTAAAATTCTATAGTGCGAGTATGAATGTCCTCAATTTTGATGTACACGACTCCTACCTTGTAAGGTAAGAAAGATTCTACTTTTTCCGCCCATTCAATCCACAAAGGGTTGCCAGATTCAATGTATTCCTCAAAACCAATATCATAGGCCTCCTCTTCTTCTTCAATACGATATGCATCTGCATGATAGAGGATTCCGTTTGGGCCTTGGTGTTCTTCCACTAAAGAAAAGGTTGGAGATGACCCTTCGGTTGTGCTGCCCCATTGCTTAATTATCTGGTTACACAAGGTTGTTTTACCACAGCCCATAGGAGCTTGAAGTACATTAACACTACACGTTGCAAATACAAGTATTTCCTTAGCCACTTGAGGCAAATCGTCCAATTGGACGTGTTGGAATCTAAGAACGTTATTTTCCTTCGAGGATAACATAAGGAATGATTAATTCCTCCAAAGATACCCCACCGTGTTGATAGGTGTTGCGGTAATAGTTCACGTAATGATTAAAATTATTAGGATAGGCATAGAAATAATCACTCAATGCGAAAATATATTCATCTACAATGTGATGTTTAGGCAATCCTATTTGTTCCGGTTTTTTAACTACAAAACTGTGTTTTCCTTGGTAGCTCATACCGTTACCGTTCTTGAAACGCAGATTCGTAGTCAAGTCGCGTGTTCCCACGACCTTTGATGCTTTATTGACATTCACCGTTCCGTGATCGGTAGTTAAGACGACTTTAAAACCATTTTCCGCCGCCCATTTCAAGGCCTTGCGCAATGGAGAACCTT
>PXYR01000070.1 GCA_003023665.1 Bacteroidota bacterium | reverse complement strand
CCACGGTTTCTTTGGCACTTTCTAACCCTAGCACACAAGACAGCGCCTTCCGTGAATGGGTAGAACAAGAAAATGCGTTCACATTGAATCAAAGCGGGGCAGATCTTGGTATACCTCAACTCATATCTCCTCTAGAGGGCATTATCACTAGCAGCTTTGATAATGTAGCAGGGCATTACGCTATAGACATAGCGGCGGCAGCAAACACACCAATTAAAACGTGCTTTGAAGGAACTGTGATTTTCGCAGATTGGACTAGCGAAACCGGTAATATTATCATTGTTCAGCACGAAAACAACCTGATTAGCGCTTACAAACACAACAGCGCACTTCTAAAAGAGGTAGGGGAGTTTGTTAGAAGCGGGGAAGCGATTGCCATTATTGGAAACAGCGGGGAAAACTCTACAGGGCCTCACCTCCATTTTGAATTGTGGTATGAAGGTGCGCCAATTGATCCACAGGGTTTTATTAAGTTCTAAACTTAGCCTTCGTATCCTTTGTCTGCTGGCAATGAATCTCCTTTGCTCGCTTGAACGGCTAAAAAATCACAACGTTCATTTTGTGGGTGGTCATTGTGGCCTTTTACCCATTTAAAAGTGGGTTTATACTTTTCTAAAAGCGGCAGCATTTTCTTCCACAAATCTGGATTCTTTTTGTCTTTGAAGCCTTTTTTCACCCAAGAGCTTAACCATCCTTTATTAATGGCGTCTACAACATACTTGCTATCACTTACCACGGTAACAGAGACGTTGGTGCTCTTAAGCTCCTTTAAGCCTACTATTGCGGCAAGAAGCTCCATTCTATTATTTGTAGTTCTCCTGAAGCCTCCGCTCAATTCTTTTTTGTGTCCAGCGCTGCTTTCCAATACAACTCCGTACCCACCGGGTCCTGGATTACCGCTTGCCGCTCCGTCTGTATAAATGGTTACTTTCATTGCTGTGAAATTACATCCTTAATCCACTTTGCTACGGTTGGAGCATAATGTTCTTGTTCTAACGCTCTTACTTTACTTTCTATTTCTTCTGCTGGTTCACCTGGGGTGACTTGTACCTTGAATTGTGCAACTATGGCCCCTTCGTCATAGCGCTCATTAACCAGGTGTATCGTTATTCCGGATTCTAAATCACCTGATTCGCTCACTGCTTGATGAACGCGCCTGCCGTACATTCCTTTGCCTCCATATTTTGGAAGTAATGCTGGATGAATATTAACTATTCTATGAGCAAAAGCTTTAGTCCAATCCTTTGGAATGAGCCTCATATATCCCGCAAGCAAAATAATATCCACGCTGCTCTTGAGCTTGTTCAGCATTTCTTGAGAATCTGTTGAAGGGTCAAATACTAAAACCGCCGTGTTTTTGTCTTGAAATCGACTAATTACGCCTGCTTTTGGGTTGTTAGTAACTATCAATTCCACACGGGCGAGTTGGCTATCTTCAAAATACTCGTAAAGATTTTGAGCGTTACTTCCTGAGCCTGAGGCCAATACAGCTATTTTAAACATTGAAATTATTTGTTCTAAAGCCAAAGTTAAGCCTACATTCTACCTGCGCAGAATAACCAAAGTTTTATTTTCTTTGTGCTTGATTAATAAAATTAAATAATCATGTCTGACATTTCAGCAAAAGTAACAGCGATTATCGTTGACAAACTAGGAGTTGACGAAAACGAAGTAAACACTGAAGCAAGCTTCACAAACGACTTAGGTGCAGATTCACTTGACACCGTAGAATTAATTATGGAATTTGAAAAAGAATTCGACATTCAAATTCCAGACGATCAAGCAGAAAACATAGGTACTGTAGGTCAAGCTATTTCGTATATCGAAGAAGCAAAAGGATAAACTAAAGTCTTATTTATGAGCCTTAAACGCGTTGTTGTAACTGGTTTGGGGGCGCTTACCCCGCTGGGTAACTCTGCCGAAGAAACTTGGAAAAACCTACTTGCTGGCAAGTCAGGTGCAGGACCTATTACTAGGTTTGATGCTTCCTTGTTTAAAACACATTTTGCGTGCGAGGTTAAAGACTTTGAGCCCAACGACGTTCTCGACCGTAAGGAAGCTCGTCGTATGGATCGATTCACACAATTCGGGGTGGTAGTGGCTGATGAAGCCATTGCCGATTCCGGGTTGGATTTAGAAAAAGAAAACCTTGATAGAATAGGGGTTGTTTGGGGTTCAGGAATTGGAGGTATAGACACTTTCTTTGAACAAGTAAAGGGTTTTGTAGACAACGACCTTAGTCCGCGTTTTAACCCATTCCTTATTCCAATGATGATTTCTGATATCACCCCTGGTAGAATATCAATGAAACACGGTCTTCGCGGACCAAATTACACAACTGTTAGTGCTTGTGCGTCTTCAACCAATGCGCTTATAGATGCTTTTAATCTCATACGCTTGAACAAAGCTGACATCATTGTTACAGGAGGCTCTGAAGCAGCCATAAACCCTGTGGGAATGGGCGGGTTTAATGCTATGAATGCATTATCTACAAGAAACGATGACCCTGCTACCGCTTCTCGTCCGTTTGATGCAGATCGAGACGGATTTGTCATGGGAGAAGGAGGAGCAGGAATTATTCTAGAAGAATACGAGCACGCTAAAGCGCGAGGAGCTAAAATTTATGCTGAAATGGTAGGCGGTGGATTGAGCGCAGATGCTCACCACTTGACAGCGCCGCACCCTGAAGGTTTAGGAGCGTGTAATGTAATGATCAATGCAATTGAGGATGCGGGAATGGCTCCTAATGAGGTTGATTACGTCAATGTACACGGAACCTCTACTCCGCTCGGCGATATCGCTGAAACAAAAGCTATAAAGCAGGTCTTCGGAGACCATGCGTATAACCTGAATATATCGTCAACAAAAAGCATGACGGGTCACCTACTAGGTGCCGCAGGCGCTGTTGAAGCAATGGCTGCAATCTTGTCTATTCACACGAATACAGTGCCGCCAACGATCAACCACTTTACAGACGACGAAAACCTCGATTCAAAACTCAACTTTACTTTCCATTCGGCTCAGGAAAGAGAAGTACGAGCAGCATTAAGCAACACCTTCGGTTTTGGGGGTCATAATGCCTCCGTACTTTTCAGAAAAGTCGATTAAATGGGTGGCAAGAAATCCATGCTTTCTTTTGCGTCGCTAAAGCGCGCTTCATTCGATAAAAAAATCAAAGCTATCATTGGGTTTTGGCCCAAAGAGGCGTCCCTTTACAAACTAGCACTGAGGCACGCGAGCGCATATCCTTTTAGAAAAAAGAAGGGAGAGCGAAACAATGAACGGTTAGAGTTTTTAGGAGATGCCGTTATTGATTTGATTGTTGCGGACATTCTCTACTATAGATACCCTAGTGAGGACGAAGGGTACTTAACAAAACTGAGAAGCAAAATTGTTTCAAGGAACAATCTTAACCGTGTAGCAGACGAGCTTGGAATACCCAATCTTGTGGTTGCCAATTTAAAAGGAAATCACAGCGAAAGCATTTATGGTGATGCTCTAGAAGCGTTAATTGGAGCAATGTATTTAGACCACGGAATGACAAGGGTAGAGCGTTTTATCGTTCAAAAAATTATTGACCCTTTTCTTTCTAATGACGACTTATTTGAAACAACCCTCAATTATAAAAGCGAGGTTATTGAGCACTTTCAGGCTCAAAAGGTTTCTTTTCGGTTTGAAGAACTTGACAGACACGGAGAGCAACACAACAGCACGTTTACAATGGGGCTGTATATAGGCAACACACTTGTTGCAAAAGGAGAGGGTTCTTCTAAAAAGAAAGGTGAAGAAGCGGCTTCAAAGCTATATTACGAGAAAGAACTATCCAATGGCTAGAGTTACTAAAATAAATGCTCTTGCTAGCGAAAAAATGGATTTCAGCACACTGGGGATTCGCAGTGAGCTTAAAGATTATGAATTAGCCTATTGGTTGAACTTGTATTTTGACCTTAAGCTCATAGCGCGCCCTGAACCTACCGATGTTCAAAGCGGTGGTGGCGTCTGGGAGTACAATGTATTTGACGGAGTTGACCACAAAGGCGAGGGACTTTGTATGGTGACCAACAACAGTAGCGGCACAAAAGATGATATAACCACAGATTTAAATTTGTTTGAAAGCACTCCTGAAAAACATCTTTTACCATCACTTAAACATTGGGACTACCTTTTAATGGCAGAAAATGCCGAATTTGCGTTCGATTTAGAATCCGCCCTAAAACGCAACCCTAAAATCACAACCGCCTCCTATTTTGAGGCTCACACACAACTGACACAACCCGAAACACATCTGCTGTATGAGATCAGAAACAATTAACAACACAAAAATAGTTGCAACCCTTGGACCCGCATCTTGGCATAAAGACGTCATGATAGAAATGATCAAGGCCGGTGTGAATGTTTTTCGTGTCAACTTTTCACACGGAGACCATGAAACACATAGAAACACTATTCGTCTGATTAAACAAATCAATAAAGAGCACAATTGTAAAGTAGCTGTGCTTGCAGACCTTCAGGGACCCAAGCTTAGAATTGGCGATGTGGAAAACGGTGCTGAAATTCATGAAGGCGATACGCTAACCTTTACCACAAAAAAAGTCAAAGGAACAGCACAATTGGTTTACATGAACTACAAAGACTTTCCCTCGGATGTCAAAGCAGGCGAAAAAATCCTACTTGATGATGGTAAGCTCATGTGTGAAGTGGTAGAAACAAACAAAAAAGACACGGTTATCACACGTGTTGTTCAAGGCGGCCCCCTGAAAAGTAAAAAGGGTGTAAACCTGCCCAATACAAAAGTTAGCCTCCCGTGTCTTACACCAAAAGATTTATCTGATGTTGTGGTCGCAATGGAGGAAGAAGTAGAGTGGATTGGACTGAGCTTTGTTCGCGATGCACAAGACGTACGAGAACTGCGAAACATTATGGAAGACTTTGGTAGTCACGCAAAAATCGTTTCAAAAATAGAAAAGCCAGAAGCGGTAGTTGATATAGACCAAATAATAGACGCAACAGACGCAATCATGGTTGCTAGAGGTGACCTTGGTGTTGAAATTCCATACTCCTCTGTTCCCATGGTTCAGAAAATGATTGTGGAGAAATGTCACGTTAAGGCAAAGCCTTGTATCATCGCAACACAGATGATGGAAAGCATGATTGAAAGCCAAAGCCCTAGCAGAGCGGAAGTAAATGATGTTGCGAACTCTGTCTGCGATGGAGCAGATGCGGTAATGCTGTCCGGTGAAACATCTGTTGGAAAGTTTCCTGTTAAAGTGGTTGAAACAATGGCCAGCATCGTTGCACATGTGGAGTCCACTTTTGACGTAAAGCCAATTACAGAAAACCCTCCTTCAATAAGAATTCTATAAGGAATGAACGTTTTATCACTAAAACAATCTGTTATAACGCCGCCAAAATAGCAGACCAAGTTGGGGCTGCCGCTATATTAACACTCACTTTTAGCGGTTATACTGCGCTTAAAATTGCAGGTCACCGACCAAGGACCAAAATTGTTGTTTTTACAGCGAACTATCAGATTATGAATCAGATGTCTTTGGTCTGGGGTGTAGAAGCCTTTTATTACGACGGTATGGAAAGCACCGATCAGTCGTTTGATGATATTAAAACCATTCTCAAAGAAAACAAGGTTGTTGAAGAAAACGACCTAATTGTAAAAATAGCCTCTATGCCTATTGAAGAAAAAGGCTTCACAAACATGCTGAAAATTTCAGCCGTATAATCACCAAATAAAATTAGCTGTAAGAACGGCTCGTGGCCCTCTTCGCTCATTGTATGAAGAACTTAGCACACAACTGGAGTGTGGTAGACGAAAAGCTTGTTCGGTCCTTCCGTTTTTCAACTTTTTCTGCCGCTATCGCATTCGTAACTGAAGTCGGGCGAATTGCTGAAATAGAAAACCATCACCCTAATATACTTGTAGAATATACTACGGTCACATTGACCACCGTGACCCACGACAATGCAAATACAATAACCGACTTAGATCACAGATTGGCGTCTAAAATTGACGAAAGCTATATCCTTTAAGTCTAAATTCCTGTTTTGAACTGTTCTAAGAACCGTTTGTCGTTTTCGGTAAATAACCTAATATCCGGGATTTGATAGCGGTTCATAGCGATTCGTTCTATTCCCATTCCAAAGGCGTATCCAGAATAAATTTCCGGGTCAATTCCACTCGCTTTAAGAACGTTTGGATCTACCATACCGCACCCCATAACTTCCAACCAGCCAGTTCCTTTGGTTATTTTATGATCTGTTTCTGTTTCTAGCCCCCACCAAACATCAACCTCAGCGCTAGGCTCAGTAAAAGGGAAATATGAAGGGCGCATTCTAATTTTCGCGTTTCCAAAAAACTCTTCTGCGAAATACATCAAAACCTGCTTGAGATCAGCAAAGCTCACGTCTTTATCTATATATAGGCCTTCGATTTGGTGAAAAATACAATGGCTTCTGCTTGAGATAGCTTCGTTTCTAAAAACACGACCGGGGCTGATTGTCCTTATGGGCGGCGGCGTGTTTTCCATAGCGCGAACCTGAACAGAAGAAGTATGGGTTCGAAGTGCCCAGTCAGGATTTCTTTGCACAAAAAAAGTGTCCTGCATATCACGAGCGGGATGTTCTTCTGGGAAATTTAACGCAGTAAAGTTGTGCCAATCATCTTCTACTTCGGGCCCAACACTTACATTAAACCCTATTCTTTTAAAGATTTCTACTATCTCATCTTTTATGGCATTGATAGGGTGAATAGCCCCTATTTCAACGGGCTGTCCGGGACGAGTAATGTCGCCGTTTTCTTTCACAACAGGCCCATTGTCAAAAGACGCCATTGCCTCTTTATAAAGGGCTTCTGCAAGCTGCTTGAGGTCATTCAAGGCAGCACCAAACGCCTTCTTCTGATCAGCAGGAACCAATCGAAAATCCTTGAACAAGTCTTGTATGGCCCCTTTTTTGCTTAAAAACTGAAGTCTAAATTGTTCTGCTTCTTCTTTGCCTACAAGGGAAAAGGATTCTATTTGATTCCGAAGATTTTGAACACTTTCTAGCATAACTGCCTAGTCTAATACGATTTGTTTGTTGTAGATTTGGCAAAACTACTGAATTACAAGCATGAAACGCTTATTTCTTTTATTACTAGTTGCGCTTACCTTTTCTTCTTGTGAAGAAGAAGGCTCAGAATACTTTGTAAAGATACGCGTAACCAATGAGGACGGCGTACCCATCCAGAATGCTCAGGTAAGAATGTTTACACCTATTCCGGGCTCTACGTCCTGGTACAACTTCACAGACATAAGCGGAGAGATAGTTTTTCGCTCTGGCTTTGAGGCATATCATGATATTAAAGCTCGTAAAATGATTTATGAAGGTTGTAATTATGTTCGTTTGGTCAAAGGCGAAACCGTTGATGTAAATGTTGTACTTTACCCTATTGGAGATCCTAACGGTTGTGTAGAATAATGAAAAAGCTAATTTTCCTTTTTATTTTGAGCGTATCAATGCTCAGCAGTTGTAGAGTTGAAAACCCTACTTACTCTTTTAGAATAAAAGTAACCAATGCTGACGGTGTTGCTATTCAAAACGTAATAGTTGAAGCCTCTGTTGATGTCCCGGGATATAGAGAAGAGGCTTATATGATTGACACCACAGGATTAGACGGAGTTGTAGAGTTTGAATACGACTATGAAGCTGTTTTTAAAATATTAGGAACACGCGGAGGTAATCCGTTTACGCATATTGGCTGTGGTTTTATAAAACTTGAGCCTAACCAAACCGTAGAGTCTACTATTATTCTACTACCATACGACCCTGCAGATCCGGGTTGTTAAACGCTGTTAGCTTTCTTTAAACACGCTTGGCGCGTTTTAAATGTACTCTTTGTCTTTAAAGTAGTTAACGACGGCCTGTTTCATAAGTATGGACTGTTCGCCTGCCCTTAGTGTTGGAAGGGGTTTTATAGCCTTAAAATGCGGCCACCCCTCATCATCTCGCTTTTCAAACTCATAGTAGCCATAGGGTTCTAAAACAGAGCAAATAGCTACATGAAGGACGTTGATTTTAACGTCTTTTTTCATTTTAATAAACCCCATTTGCAACTCTTGTGTGCCTATTAACAACAATACACCATCGAGATCAAGGTCTCCATCGCCAGGAAATTGTTTAGAAAGTTTTCCTAGAAGATTGTGCCAATCCGCTTTTAATTCTTCACTTCTCACTATTTTTCTTTTATGAAAGGATTCGACCTGGTTGTTTTAATATGTACATCCCTGCTCATAGCTAAAGGTATGTGGAAAGGTTTTATTAAAGAAATAGCTGGAATAATCGCTGTGTTGTTAGCTGTTGTGTTGTCTTTTTCTTTTCATGACAAGGCTGTTGTTCTTTTAAGTAACCGACTCCACTTTACCTATTTGTCCTCTGCTACCTACGTTGTGCTGTTTGTTGGTGTTTATTTACTAGTGAAACTAATAGGACGCCTTATTGACAACGTCCTAAAGAGTATCATGCTTGGTGGTGTAAACAGAATATTAGGGGGTCTTTTTGGGGGTCTCAAATCTGCTTTATGGTTTACCATAATTACCTATGCTTACACCATTGCTAAAACCAACGTTGGTTTCGATCATCCAATATGGATACAGGATTCAAAGTGTTTTCCCGTTTTAGTTGATTTTGCTGAAATTTTATCCAACTACCTAGCTTAAAGCAGCTACCCCAGGAAGTTCTTTGCCTTCCAAAAACTCAAGCATTGCTCCGCCTCCGGTTGATATGTAGCTTACTTTCTCTGTGAAACCAAACTTATTGATAGCAGCAACACTGTCTCCGCCGCCAATTAAGGAAAAAGCCCCGTTCTCTGTGCTATCTGCTATAGCTTGTGCTACCCTTTTTGTCCCTTCTGCATAATGCTCAAACTCAAATACACCCAT
>PXYR01000069.1 GCA_003023665.1 Bacteroidota bacterium | reverse complement strand
CACGAGCGCATTTTTATCATCTTCAGGATCTTTGGGAATTAAGAGTATTTTAATGGCTTCCTCTAATTCTGAAAAGGCAGGCTCCAATTCGTCAAGTTCTAATTTGGCCATGTCCCGAAAGTCGGGGTCTTTCTCCTCTTTAAGAACTGTTTTAGCTTCCTCTATTCTACTAGTTAATTCTAAGTATTCCTCCCGAGCATCCACCAAAGGCTTCAGGTTCTTGTACTCTCTATTGAGTTTCACATAACGTTTACTATCGGAAATTATATCCGGTTGAATAATGAGATCATTGACTTCATTGTAACGCTGAAATACCACATTAAGCTTATCAAGCATTAGTTACCGTATTTAAATGTTCCGAATTCACTTGTTATGGTTAATTCCTTTGTATTGCTTTGTTCCACGCGACCAATAATCTGCGCATCTACTCCAAATTCCTTGCTAATTTGTATAATGTCTTGCGCAATCATAGGGTCAACATAGAGCTCCATTCTATGCCCCATATTGAATACCTGATACATTTCCTTCCAACTGGTGCCGCTTTCTTCCTGAATAAGCTTGAATAGAGGGGGTAGCTCAAAGAGATTATCTTTGACCACATGGCCTTTTTCTAGAAAGTGTAAAATTTTTGTCTGTGCTCCACCAGAACAGTGCACCATGCCATCTATTTGACCGCGGTAATTATCCAGAATCTTCTTCACTATGGGTGCATATGTGCGCGTTGGACTCAACACCAATTTACCTGCATCCAATTCTGTTGTAGTGGCATCCGTAAGGGACTTTGTTCCAGTGTATACTAAATGCTCAGGTACAGCTGGATCGAAACTCTCAGGATACTTTGTCATCAATTCCCTTGAAAACACATCATGACGGGCGCTTGTCAATCCATTTGAACCCATACCGCCATTGTATTCGGACTCGTATGTTGCTTTTCCAGAACTTGATAGACCTACAATTACGTTTCCAGGCTGGATTTTTGAATTATCAATGACATCTGCGCGTTTCATCCTCGCAACTACTGTACTGTCCACAATTATCGTACGGACTAGATCACCAACATCTGCAGTCTCTCCACCCGTACTTATGATGGATATGCCGTACTTTCTGTATTCTTCCAATAGCTCTTCTGTCCCTTCTATAATAGAAGCCAATACCTCACCAGTAATGAGACCCTTATTTCTACCAATAGTTGAACTTAGCATGATGTTCTCCGTAGCGCCAACGCAAAGAAGATCATCAATATTCATTATTAAAGCATCTTGTGCTATGCCTTTCCATACATTCAGGTCACCTGTTTCTTTCCAATACATGTATGCAAGCGAACTTTTGGTTCCAGCTCCATCTGCATGCATGACCAGGCAGTACTCTTGATCACCTGTAAGGTAATCCGGTACGATTTTGCAAAAAGCCTTTGGAAAGAGACCCTTATCAATATTTTTGATTGCATTATGCACATCTTCTTTTTGTGCACTTACGCCTCTTCCTGTATAGCGGTCAGAATTAGTACTCATAGTTCTGCAAAAATAACGAGAAAGCGCGCACGGGTAATCCGTGCGCGCTTTTCTTTTATTATGGTTTTATCTACTTAGTTTGAATCCAGGAACCAATAATCAACTCCTTATCACTTTTAATGCCATTCAAGGTTCTTAGTGTTTTCACATCAGACCCGACTTTCTTGGAAATAGTACGTAACTGATCTCCACGCTGAACTTGGTAATGCGTTTCGTCAAATTCTTTGTAATCGCCGTTAAGTGTTACTTTCAATACCATGCCAGGCATTGGTCGAGCGCCACGAAGACCGCCATTCAACTTTTTCAGTTGTACCACGTTCATACCATTATCCATAGCAATCTTACCTAAAGAACGGTCCTTTGGACTCAACGTAATTGTTTGACCAATTGGATTTTCATTTTTCTTTTCAGGAGCCAATGAACCACTTTCGTTCGAAACAATAGGTGCGGACGGCACATAATCGTCAGAGAGCACTTTAAAATCTGTTCGTCTATTTATTTGGTTAGCTATCTCCTGACTGTCCTTCCCTAATCTTTTGATAAATCCTTCAGTCAATTTATCTCCTGATTTAAATTGGTCGGAACCGTAACCGGAATAATCTACAGGAATAACGAAAGGCTCTCCTTCACCCATACCCACGGCAGTGAGACGATCTGAAGCGATTCCTTTTTCAATTAAATAATCCACACAACTTTGTGCACGAGATTGTGAAAGCACTTTATTCTTAGCGTCTGTATCTCTGTAATCGGTATGTGAACGAAGACCAATTGTAATGTTAGGGTTTCTTTGAAGGATATTATATACCGTATCTAATGCTACCTTACTCTCTTCTCTTAAATCTGATTTTGCAAGATCAAAGAAGACATTTGGAAGCACTATTGGAACTTCAATAGGATCCATCTTTAGTGTTAAATCATACGATTTAACATATTCCCTTTCTTCTTTAACTCTAGAGTAATCATTCAAGGCTAAATTCTCCGTACTAATATCTCCAATGGCATTCAGGAACTTTTTACGAGACATATTTAGTTTATACGACATGTCTTCCGCGAGTTTACCTTTAGGGATATTGAATTTCCCATTTGCATCTGTGGTAATTGTAAATGAACCTCCTTGCTTATCGCTTACTTCAATGGTAACATCTTTGACGGGTTTACCGTTTTTGGTGCTCACTACTGTTCCGCTCACAACAAATTGTTTGGTCCATTCAGTGACGTACCAAATATCGTGCTCGCCTCGAGTCCCTTTTCTATTTGAAATAACGAAACCTTTTTCTGTATGATCTCCAGGTATCCAGCGCAGTGCTATATCATCAGCCTCGGAATTAATGGGACTAAGCATATTCTCAACATCACCCACTGGTAAGCCCAAGTCATCTAGCTTGACTCTATAGCAATCAAAACCTCCCATTCCTGGGCGACCATTAGATGAAAAGTAAAGATATCCGTCGCCATGAATGTATGGATACAACTCATCCCCTCTTGTATTTATGTTCAGTGCCGTTGGAGCTTTCCATTCTCTTGCTCTTCTATCATAGGTAGTCATGTAGATGTCCTTGCCACCCATACCATCATTCAACTCGCCAGCAAAATATAGAGTTTTGTCATCTGGACTTAAGGCGGGATGACCTACAGATGCACCGCTATCCACGGCAATAACAACAGGCTCAGGATTTGCCCAATCCTGTCCTACTTTCTTGGTCGTGTAAATTGCACAACCCATCTTAACATTCTTAAGTTTAATACATTTGGTGAAGTACATGGTTTTACCGCGAGAATCAAATGTCAATACACCTTCATGATCTTTGGTATTTATCACTTCGCCAATAGATTCTAAATCACCCCATACCACTTCGTCATTCGCATTGGCTTCTTTGCCTTTTTTGCGCTTACCTTTTTTCTTTTGTCCCTCGATTAAATAGATATCTGAAAAACGTTGCCCGGTCCAACCGTCTGGCTTTTTACCCGTAGCATCGTCCCGCATTGAACTCACCATCAGCATAAGGTCTTCTTTGCCTCTTTTTCCAGCATAAGCAATCGCGTAATCCGATTTCTTCGAGTTCAAATCTTTCGCATTGTCTAAAGAAAATAAAGAGCCTTTTTCTATCCAATCGCTGGCCTGTCGACAAGCTGTTATTCCATTCTCAGCTCGAACGTCAGTGGGTGCTAATTTTTTGTAGGCTTCGAATGCAGCAATAGCATCTTCATATTCTCCCTGACATTGCAGCATTTCCGCATAACCAAGAGCAGCAATGGATCCATACCCTAATTTTTCCGCTCTCAAATAATAGCTAGCGGCGCGTTTACACTGTCCCGTAAAACGGTAACATTCTGCCATATTGAAGGAAATTCGCTGCTTTTGTTCGCGACTTTTCTCCTTAGAATAGGCCTTTGAGTAAATATCCAAGGCGATTGAGTACTCCTTTGATTCGAAGTATTCATCCGCTTTTTTGGTAGTTTTATGAATCTCAATTACAACATCTTCAATGTCTGAATCTTGAGCTATTACGGCCGTTGGCAATGCAACAATGGCGGCAATAAGTAGGAAATATCTGCGTATTTGCATTAGAAATTTATTCTAGTGTTTAAGCGTTCCCAATATAGCCAAAATAAAAAAAGAAACCCCGCCAAAGCAGGGTTTCTAATAACTAAAGTTTGAAAGGTTTATTGAATTAACGTGTGAAAAGCATTTCACGGAATTTTGGCATCGGCCATTGCTCGTCATCAATCATCAATTCTAACTTATCACTCTCATAACGTATTACCTCAAAATAAGGCTTCACATTATCGTAGTAAGCGATTGCTTTTTCACGGACGTCTTCCATGGCATTCGCTGCCTTACGAGCCTGCAGCATCTCTTCTTTTGAAGATAATATTTTAGAAATACGTGCACTGATATCCTTGATCATTTCAAGCTGTTCCTTGGCAACAGCAACGAATGTTTTTTCATCCATGATATCCTTTAGTCGCTGCACATTATCAATCAAGGTATTCTGATACTTAATTGCCGTTGGAACAATATGATTGCCCGCTAAGTCTCCAAGAACTCTTGATTCTATTTGAATCTTCATAAAGTATGATTCCAATAAGATTTCATGACGTGCCTCAGCTTCTCGTTTTGACATCACGCCTAACTCTTCAAACATAGCCAGCGTTTGGTCGCTTACATAAGCATCTAATGCACGTGGAGTGGAAGGTTCATTGTTCAAACCACGCTTAGCAGCTTCTTCTTTCCAAGCATCTCCGTAACCATCGCCTTCAAAGCGAATTGCTTTGCTTTCTTTGATGTAACGTTTTAAAACACTAAAAATCGCTTCGTCCTTCTTTAGACCATCTTTATCAATCAAGGCATCAACATCTGACTTGAATTCAATCAGCTGCTCTGCCATAGCAGCGTTTAATACCGTCATTGGCTGGGCACAGTTAGAAGCAGAACCTGCAGCGCGTAGCTCAAATTTATTTCCAGTGAAGGCAAAAGGCGAAGTCCTATTGCGGTCCGTGTTGTCCAAAAGGACATCCGGTATTTTGCCTACGACGTTTAATTTTAGATCAGTCTTCTCCTCAGGAGTCATCTTACCGCCTTCAATGTTCTCTAATTTATCCAGTACGGCGCTTAACTGCTGACCAATAAATACTGAAATAATCGCTGGAGGCGCTTCATTTGCTCCTAAGCGGTGCTCATTTCCTGCTGAACCAATTGAAGCACGAATCAAATCCGCATGACGATATACCGCTTTAATACTGTTCACAAAGAACGTTAGGAACATCAAATTACTCATCGGAGTAGAACCTGGAGCAAGTAAGTTTACTCCAGTATTTGTTGCTAAAGACCAGTTATTGTGCTTACCGGACCCGTTGATATTTGCAAATGGCTTCTCATGAAGTAGTACGCGGAAATTATGACGGCGTGCTACTTTCTCAATCAAATCCATGAATAATGAATTGTGATCAACTGCAACATTAGCTTCCTCAAATACAGGAGCAAATTCGTATTGTGCAGGTGCCACCTCATTATGACGCGTTTTAACCGGTATACCTAATACACGACTTTCGTATTCCAATTCTTTCATGAATTCAATGGCGCGCTCTGGAATGGACCCAAAATAGTGATCGTCCAATTGCTGACCTTTAGCTGGCGCATGTCCAACTAAGGCGCGACCTGCCAATGTCAAATCTGGGCGGGCTGCGAAATAGGCTTCGTCAACCAAAAAATACTCCTGCTCCCACCCTAAAGTTGCATTTACCTTGCTCACATTTTTATCAAAATACTTGCAAACGTCCGTTGCAGCTGAATCTACTGCCTGAAGAGCACGGAGTAAAGGTGTTTTATAATCCAACGCTTCGCCCGTGTAAGAAACAAACACAGTTGGAATACATAATGTACTGCCAAAGACAAACGCAGGTGATGTAGGATCCCACGCGGTATAGCCACGTGCCTCAAACGTATTACGGATTCCACCATTAGGGAAAGATGATGCATCAGGTTCTTGTTGCACCAGCATCCCGCCTGAGAATTTTTCAATCGCCTCTCCATTTCCCGTAGGCTCAAAGAAAGAATCATGTTTTTCAGCCGTTGCACCCGTGAGTGGTTGGAACCAATGCGTGTAATGAGTTGCGCCTAGATTCAATGCCCAAGCTTTCATACCTGCAGCAACTTGATCCGCGATATTACGGTTAATTTTTGTACCGTTGTCCATGGCGTCTATAACTGCCTTATAGGCTTCTGAAGTCATGTATTCGCGCATTGCTTTTCTGTTGAATACGCGAGAACCGAAGTACTCTGAAACTCGTGTTGCAGGTGCTTCGAAGTGCTGTGGCTTACGCCCAATTGTTTCTTCTAATGCTAGAAATCTTACCGTTGGCATATGGTTAAATATTTATTTTGCGCAAATATACCCCCTAAATTTTAGGGGTGCAACAAAAAATTATTAACTATTTCAGGATATTACCCCTAAAAAACCAAGGTATATATAAACAAAAGATACAGCACTAGTAATAATCCCCCCTCAACCCTATCTAACCGATCCTTGGTAAACATGCCCATAATGGGGATTATTAACAATGTAAAAAGTACTGAAGCAGGAAAATCATAGGTAAATAGCGCTGTATCATTCAACGGTATGGGTTTAATTAATGCAGTAAAACCAAGAACGCTGAGAATATTAAAGATATTTGAACCAATGATGTTGCCTATGGCAATATCACTCTCACCTTTTCTTGCGGCAACCAGACTCGCAACCAACTCTGGAACACTAGTACCAAAAGCAACCATGGTAACTGCAACAAAACGCTCGGTCATTCCGAATTGTAGCGCAATACCACTAATACCAATGACAAAAACCTTAGCTCCAAAGGAAAGCCCCAAGGCCCCAATGACTATTAAGGCAACTCCCTTCCATGTTGCCATTTGATATCCATGTATTTCCTCTCCTATTTTTAAGCTTCGTTGTTTGCGCGCAGATCGAATTTTTTGAATATTGTAAAAAATAAGGAGCAAGACTAACAGAAGACCTTGAATTTGATTAATTCCACCCAACCATAAAAACACAGCTAGAAGGAAGTTCGCTGCTAATAAAAAATACCAATCTCTCTGGTATTCTAATCGTACAGCTTGCATCTTAAACAATAGAGCAGTTACACCCAATATGAGACCTATATTGGCAATGTTAGACCCTATAACATTTCCTAGTGCAATATCACTCTTACCTTTTAAAGCAGCGACCACACTAACCAACAGCTCTGGGGCGCTTGTAGCAAAAGCAACTAAAGTCAAACCTATCACCACCTTTGATACCCGGAGTTTTAACGCTACTCCTACACTTCCGCGAACAAGAAACTCACCACCAAGTAGCAAGAGCAGAAAACCGCCTATCAGATACAATGCCGTCAAAGCTTAGTTCCTCTTTTGATAGAGTCTGTGACTTCTTTAAAAGCATCTCTGCCTTCTTCTATCGTTTTCTTAACCTCTGTCAATTTTTCATCTTCTGCACGATCCATGATATCCTTTTTGATATCATTGGTCGCATTGCGTACTTGTTTAATAACCTTTGCTGCTGACCTCGCCATGCTTGGAATCTGCTTTGGACCAAAAAGCAGCAAAAAAATAAGCGCAACGATAATGAACTCGCCACCACTTATATTCAACAAGAGAAAGGTAATTAACATGCTGCAAATTTATATAAAAAGCCCCGTTGCGCAGAGCGCAACGGGGCTTTAGAATAATCAAATTTCTTATGCCTCTTTCTTTGAAGCGTCAAACATCACCGGTGTTGCAATGAATAATGAGCTATACGTACCCACGAGCACACCTACTAATAGCGCGAACATGAAGCCACGAATAACTTCCCCTCCAAAAAGGAAAATGACCAATAACACAAACAACGTGGTTAAAGAAGTATTGAACGTACGACTTAACGTTTGATTCAATGACTTATTCACTCCAGCCTCAAAGTTCGTCTTGCGACTTCCGAGGTTTTCACGAATACGATCGAATACTACAACCGTATCGTTCAATGAATATCCAATAACAGTTAATATGGCCGCAATGAAAGCTTGGTCTACCTCCAACTGGAACGGAAGAACACCGTCTAATATAGAGAACAATCCCAAAACAAAAAGTACATCATGCAATAAGGCAGCAACTGCACCAAGGGAGAATTGCCACTTACGGAAACGACCTAAAATGTATAAGAAGACTACGATTAAGGAGAATATGATGCTATAAATAGCACCCGTCTTGATATCATCCGCAATGGTAGGCCCTACAACTCGTGAACCAACTAAACCAATGGCTTCATCTGATTCGTCCGTGAAGAAGTTTTCTCTTGACATTTCTTCTGCAAAGAATCCACTTACTCCAGCATAGAGTTTGTTTGTAATATCCTCATCCACTGAAGCTCCCGTTTCGTCAATACGGTAATTTGTGGTAATGATGACCTGATTGGACTCTCCCAATGTCTTCACTACTGGAGTGAAAGAGTTGCCTTCTGCATCTATCAATACTTCACTCAGGGACTCAGCTACTTCACTTACCTCAACGCTTTGATCAAATCGCACTTGGAACGAACGACCACCCACAAAATCAACCCCTAAATTCAAGCCTTTAGTAAACAATGATGCTAAACCAATGACTATAACTACGGAGGAAACAATGTATGCTAATCTGCGCTTAGACAAAAAGTCAAAATTGATATTCGTGTACCAATTTGCTGTAGTCTTCGTTGAAAATTTAATGTCTTTTTTATTCCCTAAGCGACGCTCAAATACTACACGTGAAATAAATAGTGCAGAGAACAAGGACGTGAGAATACCAATTATCAAAGTTGTAGCAAACCCACGAATTGGTCCGGTACCAAATGAATAAAGAATAATACCTACTATTAAAGTAGTAACGTTAGCATCAATAATTGCGCTATTGGAATTTTTATAACCATCTACTAAGGCAGCT
>PXYR01000068.1 GCA_003023665.1 Bacteroidota bacterium | reverse complement strand
CCAGCAATATCCAGATGGATGTAGGGATAATTTGTAAAATGCTCTAAGAATTTGCCCGCGGTGATTGCCCCTGCTTCTGCTCCGCCAATATTTTTAAGATCGGCGATCGGGCTTTTGAGTAATTCTTTGTATTCATCCCAAAACGGAAATTCAACCACACGCTCTCGGGTCTTGTACCCGCTATGTTGTAACGCTTCCATTTTTTCTTTTGGCGCGTTACCCATACCCACAATGGCGTATCGACCAATTGCGCGGGCCGCGGCTCCTGTTAAGGTAGCTAAGTCAATTACCAATTCAGGATTGTATCGTTGGGCATACACCAATGCGTCCGACAGAATTAATCGGCCTTCGGCATCTGTATTGAGCACCTCTACCGTGGTGCCATCTGAAATGGTTATCACGTCTCCAGGAGTCACTGCGTTTAATCCAGGGCGATTATCAGTAGCAGGTACCAGACCTATTACATGAACTGGAAGTTTAGCCTCAGCAATTGCAGACATAGTTCCTAGTACAGCCGCTGCTCCACCCATGTCACTTTTCATGGTATCCATGAAATTACTCGGTTTTAAGCTTAGGCCACCAGTGTCATAAACCACACCTTTTCCAACAAGGACAATGGGCTGTGAATTGGTCGCTCCTGCACCTTTATATTCCATTATGGTGAATGTTGGAGGCTCTACAGAACCGTAATTTACACCGAGCAAGCCACCCATTTTAAGGCTTTCGATCTGTTTTTTTTCTAAAACTTCAACAGAAAACCCGTGACGTTTACCGGCTTGCTTTGCTTCCTCCGCAAGTTTACTAGCTGTTAAGTCTATAACCGGTCTATTGATAAGATCCCGAGCAAATAAAGTTCCAAGAGTTGCATGCTGAATGCTTTTGATGTCTTCAGAATTTTCGTCCTCAACAAAAATCTTCACAAAGGAGTTTCGCCGTTTGTGAGCGTCGCTGAAAAATTTCAAAAATTGATAATTTCCTAGTATTGCCCCTTCGCAGATTTCCGCTTGGTAAGGGCCTTCTATTTTGATACGATCAAGCCCCAATGCATTGACCTTTATTGCCAGGGCGTTACCGGCAAGTCGCATTTTTTCTGCTCGCTCATAGTCGCTCAAATCCTTGGTTAACTGAAATGCCCAGACAGTGTCGTTGCCGTCCTGCAATTCCATCCAGGTTTCTTCAAATTTATCCCCGTAACTTTCAATTCTATTTTGAATTGACTTAGAAACATTCAAGAGGCCTCCTTTTTTGTAAACAATAGCTGAAGGACCATTGTATTCAGGAGTATAGGTGCTGATGTTCATGTGAAATCGATTATCTGTCAAATGTACTATTTTAACCAACCATAAAGAAGCGCTCCATGTTTACTGGAATAATTGAAAATTTAGCTAAAGTAGCCAAGGTTGAGAAGAGTCAATCCAACTTAGAGCTTTATATAGAATCAACATTGGCAGGTGAGTTAAAAGTAGACCAGAGCGTTGCTCACAATGGCGTCTGTCTTACTGTTGTGGAAATTTTTGGTGATCGGACGTATCGTGTTACTGCGATTGAAGAAACTATTGACAAAACAAATCTTGGTGATTTGACCCAAGGGGATAGTATCAATTTAGAACGTTGCATGACTTTAGGAGCCCGCTTAGATGGACATATTGTTCAAGGCCATGTGGATCAGATAGGTATTTGCGAAAATATTCAAGAGAAAGACGGTTCATGGATTTACACCTTTTCCTATGATACATCTATGGAAAATGTAACCGTTGAAAAAGGATCTATTACTGTAAACGGAACGTCTTTAACAGTTGTAAATTCTTCCAAGGGAGTATTTAGTGTCGCGATCATTCCTTATACCTATGAAAACACAGTTTTTAATACGTTAAGCAAAGGAGATAGGGTTAACTTAGAGTTTGATGTAATTGGAAAATACGTGGCTCGTATGATGGAAGGCTATAAAGGATGAAAAACGTTACCAAAATAGGGGTTTTAGATGATGAGCGAATTGCTGTTGAGGGTTTGGTTTCTCAATTGGGTAAGCTCGTTGAAAATGCAGAGGTCAGTGGATTTATGTATGCTCAACCTTTTGTGGAGTGGTGCAAAGAGGAGTCTCCGGCTTTAGTTTTCTTAGATATGGAAATGCCTGGAGCTCTAGGTCTTGAAGTGGCAAAGAAGATAAAACTGTTTGTTGGCAATATTGTATTTGTTACCGCCCATAGTCATTATAGCTTGGAGGCATTTGAAACAGCGGTAGATTATATTTTAAAACCGGTAATTAAAAGTCGTCTGCAAAAAGCGTTAGATAAAATAGCGGGGTTAAACCCCGTTCCTGTATACGAGGACTTCAAAGTAAAACTACCCCTTAAAGGGTCATTTCAGTTGGTTAAAGAGAGCTCAATTGTGATGCTGGCCGGTCAGCGTAATTATACAAATGTCATTTTTGAAAACGGAGAACAACACTTAGTAGCGAGAACATTAAAGAGCTTTTCAGTAGGGTTAAGCTCAAGATTTTGGCGCGTTCACAAGAGTATCATTGTACGTAGCGATGCTGTGAAATCTATACAGTGGGGTTCAAGACCAAAGATGGTCTTAGTAAATGATGAAATAATTGATGCCTCAAAAGCAAGATTGGATGAGTTGGGTTTGGAACCATAAGTGGGTAATACTAATTACTTTTTTTCTTGGATTTAGTTCTTGTAGTGAAGATTATCAAGTACCTGCAGAAATTGTTTCCATTGAGCTTGAGGATAATCACGGGCATAAAGTAGAGACCTTTAAAAAGCTTGCTGAAAGTGACGAAGAATATAAATCGGCATGGGGCAGAATAAGTCTATCTAGGCATTACACTAAAGAATCGGAATTTATTACCGCGTTGTCTTACCTAAGACAAGCAGAAGTGGTTATAAATGACTTGAATTTGGAGGAATTACAGCCTGTGGCTCTTTATTTGAAAGCCCATATTTATTGGAACTTAGGATTTGATATTAATAGAATTATTGAGTTTTCAAAACAGGCTGTTTCTATTGCAGATAAAGATTTAAGAAACACTGCTGAAGGAAATTATGCGACCTATTTGCTCGATGCGGGTCAATATGAAAAAGTAATAGAGATTGAAGAACGCCTAATAACTGAGTTTGAATCTAATCAGCAAAACTTATCTGAAGCCCAAGCTGTTTTGGCTTCCGCCTATTATAAACTTGGAAATCGAATCGCGACGACGCGAACACGTTCTGTAGAACAAGAATTAACTGAGGACCTGGGAAGTTTTGAGTCACAAGAGGAAGAGGCTAAAGGGTATATGGATCTGGGGAGGTATCTCATGAACCGTTCCTTAAGGACGGTAGGAGAGATTGATAATGTAGTTGACAAGAAGCATGTTTATCATAGGGCCTTGGACATTGGTGTTATGAATGATGTTCAGCTAAGCGAATGTGTCCAATTTGCTGAATCAAATGGACTCTATAGTTTGGCTTTTAGGGCTCGACAGCGTATTCAAGATTTTTCAATTTTGAACGAATCTCAGGAAGAAGGAATAAATAAGAAGATCAAAGCTTTAGAAAAGAGTTTAGAAAAAGAGCAATTATTAAAAAAGGAGCTTTTAGAATTTGAGTTCAATAGGCTCGAAGAGGACCGCTTGTCTTATCAAAATCAAGCGTTATTCAAGCAATTGACGTATGTGATTGCATTGTTTGCTGCATTGCTAATTGCTCTGGTATTGGTCATAACTTTTAGGGCACAGGACTCCGCTAATCAAGCGACTATTGAAAAGCAGAATTCAAATATTCTTTTAGCTAATTATAAAAATAGAATTCGCCCGCACTTTCTATTCAATCAACTCAATAACGTAAACGGGTTTATAAGTCAAGAAAAATGGGATGAAGCGCAAGAGTATTTGGGTCTGTTGAGCATTCATTTGAGAAGTATTTTAGATAGTTCAGACGAAGAAACAACCACTGTTTCCGCGGAATTTGAGAGAATTGAAAACTATGTTAGCCTTCAACAAAAAAGCAGTTATGGTCATGTCGTTTTTCACAAGAAACTCGGGGACTATTCTGAGCAGGTTCAAATTCCGACAGGATTACTTCAGCCATTAGTGGAAAACAGTTATAAATATGCAGGGAATGCCTCAGAGAAGAATTCTTGGATTAAACTTTCTTCGGAAGTAATCGGGGATGCCTTGGTGATTACCGTAGAGGATTCGGGATATGGATTCTTAGAACGCATACCCGGTACGGGAATTGGCTTAGTACTAGTTCGTGAACGAATTAATTTTAATCGATCAGGAAGTAGAAGGCCAGACCTATGGAAAATCACCACTTCTTTTGGAAAAAGAAAAAGCACCGTGAAACTCACGATGCCTTTTAGTAGACTTGGTTAAACCCGTTAGGTTTATTGGTTTGATTCCAAACATATAAACAGTTTGGCACTTTCGTGCTGTCAATTTATCGTAGCGCAAATAGACTTATCGTAGCGCAAATTTTCGCACATCCATATTGCCTCCGCATAAAAGAATTCCGCATTTTCCCGTTAATTGTGTCTTTAGAGCTGCTGCAACGCCCGTAGCTGCTGAAGGTTCAATGAATTGTTTGGTAGTTTCTAGACAGGTATGCCATCCGTTTTCAATTTCTTTTTCTGTCAGTAAAATAATCTGGCTAACGTATGATTTGATGATTGGGAAATTTTTCTTGCCTAAGGAGGTCTTCAGGCCGTCTGCAATGGTGTCTGAGTTATTGACTATTACGCGCTTTCCAGTAAGAAATCCGTCATGTGCGTCTCTTGCTAGCTCTGGCTCACAACCGTAGATTTTGGCGTTACCAAAGAAATAATTGGCTAGAGCTGCACCAGATAGAAGACCGCCACCACCTACGGGTACAAACAGGTGTTCTATTTCAGGATTGTCCTTTAGAAGTTCATAGGTTGCAGTGGCCTGACCAGCAATAATATCGTAATTATCATAGGGATGAATGAGGTGCGCTCCCGTTTCTTTTTGGACTTTACTTGCTGTGGTTTCTCGAGCTTCAAGATTGGGTTCACAAAATGTAATAATTCCTCCATAATGTTCGACTGCGGCAATTTTTGATTTAGGCGCATTTGAAGGCATGATAATAAAAGCTTTTGCTCCCACCTGAGAAGCTGCCCAGGCCAAAGCCGCCCCATGATTACCGGAGCTGTGGGTTATTACACCTGAATCAGCTGCACTTTCCTTATTTACAAGCACCGCATTCATAGCACCGCGAGCTTTAAAGGCACCCGTTAATTGAAGATGCTCCCCTTTAAATATGTAGTCCCCGCCGCTTAATTCATTAAATCGCAAGGAAGAAAATGATGGAGTGCGATTTATAAAAGGTGCGATACGTTGTGCTGCTGACTCTATATCTTGAGCTGTAGGCACTTTATGTAATGGCGCGTTCATATTGATCTTAATTAATAGGGCTTTGCAGGAGGTGCCACAAAAGGTTCTTCTGTATTTAATTGTACCATTAAAAATTCCAATAATTGGTCTTCAAATTCTTTAAGGTCTGCTTCTTCAATCTCCGAAGTTGGAAAGGCTTTTCCTTTCAGGTTCATTTCTGGGCGGGAGCTTTGTAATTTGAGCATACCTAAACTCCAAGGGAAGGGATGTTGGAACGTATTGCTTTTCCAAAGTAACCAGGCATAGAATAAGCATTGCAATACTTTAGGCTTTTTTCCTAACCAAACATCTTCCAACCGACTTGCGCTTAGTGCGGTTGATGGGATATTACCTGTCTTATAGTCCCATATTTTTAGGTTTCCTTCATGCGATTCTATACGATCAACATATCCTATAAAGTAAAGGGGAATTTGCAGCGCAGGATGTATCATCCGGAATTCTAGTTTTGTCTCAATGCCTTTAAGTATAACCTGTCCAGTTTTTATTCTATTTGAATCGAAGGAAAGAAATTGATGAAGCATCTTTTTGCATACCTCTTGTGTCACTAAATTTCTGCCTTGATTTAGGGATGCTGCTGAGGTGCCTTCTTCAACTAGTCTTTGTACTCCGGCTTCCATTGCTCTATTTGTCCACTCATCAACATTGAATTCAGGTATAGATTTACCTTCGAATGGACGGTAAAGATGTTCTAGCCCATAGTGAACTAGGTTTCCCATAACTAGAGCGCTCATGCTTTCTTCAACCTCATCTTCCTCGGATAGACCCACAATCTTTTTTTGATAAAACACATGGGGTCGCTCCATTAAATCATTTAAGCTAGAGGCGCTAATCCCTTTATTCATCCATTCTTTCATGGCCTCTTTAACACTCGGACTGCGCTCCGCGTAAAACCTGTCTTCTATAGATCCCGTTACTACATTTCCCGTCATGAATTGCCTTGGATGAATCGTACAACGACCGGTATTCAATTCTTGTTCAAGTTGAATGATGTATCGAGAAGGCTCTCCACCACCAAAAGCGTCACGTGATGTATTGAAGGTAATTACTGATTGTGAGCATCGCTGGAGTACGCGATAGAAATGATAGGCATAAATGGCATCCTTTTGTTCATAGGTAGGAAGGTCGTGAGCCTTTTTCACATCATAAGGAAGCAAGGAGTTAAAATTTCGACCTGCAGGCAGTGTGCCCTCATTTACACCAGCCATGATGATGTGAGAGAAATCAAGGGTACGGGACTCAAGTATACCCATAATCTGTATTCCTTCTAAAGGCTCGCCAATAAAATCAATTGTGCTGCTCTTTAACTGCTGTTTTATGAGTTTTAATACAGTCAAAGTATCTATTTCTGTCCCTTCAATTGTTCTTTCGAGTTGTTCTAGCAATACATGGACCTTATAGCTCGTATTGATGACCATGCTATCCACCTTTTCTTTTTCTGCTACATGCTTGAGCCAATTCTTGATGGATTCCAATACTTTCAACCCTTTTGTGGGCTGAAGAAGATTGTGGTAGCCGTATGGGCCTTTGCTGAGTTCAGTCTTCCATTCTTTGGAGCTCGTGAAAACTCGATTTGCTTGAATGATATTTTTATTCCATTCATGAGGTCCGTAATGGGTATCTTCATTATACCAGTACTTACAAAAAAGGGGGTCTGAAAATAATGCGCTGAGACTGCGGTGGTAAAACGTCCAGTTGGTTTCACTTTTTGCGTTTTTAACAGCATATTCAATAGCCCCAATCCAGAGCCGCAGAGTAGAAGCTATTCGGGTATGATCTAGAGGATACCCCATGGTCACATTAACCTTGTCGTATGCGGCAGGAAGAACACTTAAAACCGGATTTAGCAGTGTTTCATCTGCAAGAATGATCGCAATATTGTTGGGCTGTACCTTTTCTAAAGCCCATTGTTCTAGTGTCGCAGCAATGACTTTCGCTTGTCCTGAATATTTAGAGGCTCCAATAATACGGATGTCCTTTTTTAGTGTTGTTAAGTCACTAATTAGATTTTTGGTGCTCGGAATATCGTTTCCAAATACTTTTTGCCTCTTTTGGTGTAGCCTGAGAAAAAGCCCTGCCTCATGCTCTTTCATATCCACATAATGTGAGTCTAAGTCCCACATTATTTTGGTTTCCCAATTCGTCTTTAGATGAGCAATAATATCTAGCTCTGAAGTATTGAGTGCATTTAAACCAGCTACAATGATACGTTTAACCCCATTTTTATTGAGGTAGTTGTCTATTAGTGTAGTATTCTCGCTTAAGTATCTTGAGGCTAACCCTACATAGGCCTCTCCACGGTTGAGAAGGGCATTTTTAAAATGCTCGTAGGTTGAAGGAAGAACGGCAATAAATTCTGAATACCTGCCCATTAATGCGGTTGTATTCTCCGGTTCTAGATCCCATTCGGTAATCTTTTGAACGTTGTATAAATCCTCTAAAACATGCTGCGGCTTGAGTTTATACCGATCAATTTCCTCAAAATCTGACAAGAGGGTGCGTCCCCAAGATAAAAAGCTGCCCAAACTTTCTACATTTTGTTCTGGATGTGCCTCTTGCCTTGCTTGACTGTAGGCTTTATGTAGCTCAATGAGTAGCACCAAGGGCTCAACCACCAATAGGTTGCCTGCATCTGAAATAAAGCCGTCTACCGTCACAAAAAGCGGCAAAAGAGTTGGTTTGTCCAAATGTGACTTAAGCGCTTCTCGTAAAAATATTTCCGCCCTTTGATTGGGTAGCACAACCATTTGCTTGTGCAACGGAACAGATGAAGAAACAATTTCTTGCGCTATGCGCGAGATGAATGAAGACATGCGTTACTTAAAGAGGTTACTTCCCTCAATGTAATCAAAAACCGCCTTAGGAAGAAGATTTCTAAAGCCTTTTCCCTGTGCAAAACTCTTTCGAATCATTGAGGCGCTAATTTCCATTTTTGGTGCATTTACCAAATGTGACCTAGGGTATTTTTCTTGCCAATCAAAATGATTCGTTTCTTCATTTGGCAAAGGGTGACGAGGATAAACAAATATATCGTGGTTATCTGCTATACTCTCATAATTCCTCCATTTATGAAGGGTCTTTATGTTGTCTTCTCCCATGATTACACTAAAAACTATTTCGGGATACTTTTCGCGTAAATAAGCCAATGTCTGTGCGGTATAATTGGGCTTTGGAAGATTAAACTCTATATCACTTGCTTTAAGTCCGATTTGATCTTCAAGGGCAAGGCGCACTAAATGCAGTCGCTCGCGGTCCGGTAGTAAATTACTTTTCTTTTTGAAGGGGTTAAGCGGAGTGACTACAAGCCAAACCTCCTCTAAATCTGTACTTTTTTGAATGAATTCAGCAAGAGCCAAATGTCCAATATGAATGGGGTTAAATGTTCCAAAAAACAGTCCTACCTTCTTCATTCGTGATTTAAAAAATCTTCAAGAATCTCAGATGCTTCGGCCGTGGCAACATCAAAATCACTATTTACAATCACCTTATCAAATTCTGGAGCGCGAGCCATTTCTTTTGAGGCTTTTGCTATTCGTTGAGCGATTTTTTCTTCCGAGTCTGTTCCACGACTTCGAAGACGGCTCTCAAGGGCTTTTATACTTGGAGCTTGAACAAAAAGAGCTAAGGCATTATCCCCAAACTGCTTCTTGAGGTTAATTGCCCCTACCACGTCAATATCAAAAACTACCACCTTTCCTTCCGCCCATATGCGCTCCACCTCTGA
>PXYR01000067.1 GCA_003023665.1 Bacteroidota bacterium | reverse complement strand
ATACTATGATAGCCTTCTTTTTGAAGGTTGAATCCTAAAACAAGTCCGTTCTCAACAACCTGCATATTCTCAGGAATAGATTCGGGGCTAATTCCGAATTTTTTAAGTGAGAATCCACATGCAATTAACTGAATACCATTTTCCTCTGCCTTTAAAAGAATTTCTTCCAATTCATCATTTTTCGAAAACTCTCTAACAGCTTGACCGCATATGATTACTTTGAATTCACCATAACTCATGCCGTCCATTTCAGAAAGGTCTCCCGCGGCAAAAGAGATTGCTCTTAATTGTTCGAGCTTCCTGGTTAAGACAAAATAATTGTGAATATCCTCTTGCTCTTGAGCAGAAACTTGCTGTGGTGCTATAAAGCCCCCAATTAGGAAAAGTGTGAAAAGTAATTTTCTCATAATTTTTTTTTAGTGGAAATGATAATCAGTTCCTGGTAATTGTGATAAAACATTGTCGCCTAAATCTAATGCAACAGCACGACCATCACGAACGGGCATGATAGTGTCGTGTACTGCAAGATACTCTTCAATTAGGTCATGAATGGTATAATCCATGACAACTGTTTCAACAGTTCCCTTCATTCGGCATAAGGTGCTCAATGGCTCTCCCTCTCGTCTGCACGCAGACATTGTATAAAGTTTGCTCAAATCAATGGGCTCGCCTTGAATAATAATGTCCTTTACCCGTTCTCCTTTATCTGCCAGCGCATTGAATGTGAGTTGCATTCCTGAGAATCGAACAACCCATCCTCCAAACCGTTCCTGAGGGTTTTCTGCGAATACATTATGCAGCTCTTTTTCTAACCAATCTTTAATTTGTTGACCACTGGCTTTACCAATTTTAACTTTCTCATTGACTGGAAGCATCTTCCAAAGGTCGCCTCGGGTGATTGGAGCAACTCCAGTTTCATTAGGCACAATTGGCGGACTAAAACGAAAACCATTACTAAGAGCAATATCTACATCATTTTTCCACATAGAAGCATCTGTTATAAAGTTATCCATGGGATTTTCAACCACAAAATAACGGTAGAGAGGAGTTTTTGTATAACCCAAAACCTGCTCTATTTCCTCTTCATACGGGGCAATCGCTTCTTCAATCACAGCAGCCACCAGAGAATCCTTCTTGTATTTTAAAGGATCCACCTCCAACAGCTCATAATCCTCTTTAAGGATGGTGCCGTTTTGAACTTCAAGAACCATTTTCCCTACAAAAGAAGCAAAGGCTCCCGGTTCCGTGACTCGGGCATGATTTGCCTGAAGGGGTTTGCGAATTCGTTCGTGGGTATCGTTACCAAAGACATAATCAATTCTGCCTAAGGCCGGGTTATTGGCCAAATCAAATTGCTTGCTAATTCCAATGTGCGTAACCAGAAAGAGGATATCTACGCCTTTTTCATCTTTTAATTCATTGACAAGTTGCTCTAAGTTCTCTAAGATGGGATCGAAATCGAGTCCTTCAGAAAATGTAGGATTTTGCCGGATGGGAACTTCTGGATCGTTATACGAGAGAAAGCCAAGCTTTGTGTTTCCTACTTCTTTGATAAAGTATTGTGGGAAAATAGGACGTTTACCGTTTTCATGGTACATGTTTGCGGTGATTACAGGCGTTTCATACCCTTTCATCACATTCATCATTTGTTCCTTTCCGTAAACGACCTCCCAGTTGCCAGGGATTAAAAAATCGTAATTCATAGCCTTTACTATGGAGCTAAATGCAGAACCTTCAGAAAGGGCTGCTATAGCGCTACCTTGAATGAGGTCTCCTCCATCAAGAATAATCGTATTGGGATTTAAAGACCGCTCTTCATTGAACAAGGTCTTCATGTTTGCAAGGCCTCCTAACGTTTTGTAACTGATTTCGCCCTCATTGAAAAATAGCTCGGAATGTGGGTATACTTGACCATGAATATCTGCCGTTTGCAGAATCGTAATTTTTTGCGGCTCTAGATCAATATCTGCAGTTGAGGTGCAGGTTATAGTGAATAAAATAAAAGCTGCAAAGCTTGCTAAAGTTATGTACTTTTTGAATTCCATGAGTCCTTACTTAATTGTTTCATGCGTGCTGCTCAAGTTACATTCAAAGAATGAGTGGTTTCGTGAGTATGGTCACGTGAGAGTATAGGAGGCGAGATAATTGTTCACTCAAAACAAAAATCAGTCTTATTTTAAATAGAATTCAACACCTAATTGTAACTTACGAAGACCTAAAAAACAGCCGTCATGAATGCAATTGAATTTCATAGTTTATCCAAATTCTACGGTAAGCACAGAGGGATAGAAGGGATTGATTTCTCTGTCTCAAAAGGCGAGGTATTCGGATTCATAGGTCCCAATGGTGCCGGGAAGTCTACTGCCATAAGAACCTTATTAGGATTATTACATCCAAGTAGTGGGAGTGCCTCAATTTTGGGACATGATGTGGTAAAAGAAGGGGTTCAAGCTAGGTTGAAGGTAGGGTATCTACCCTCCGAAGTGGATTTTTATCCAGAAATGACCTCTCGCGAGCTCTTGGAATACCATGCTGGACTGTATGGTATTGAAAAAGGGGAAAAGAGAATTGAGGAATTAGCACAATATTTTGAGCTCGCTTTAGATAGGCCCATTGATGATTTAAGTTATGGGAATAAGAAAAAATGCGCCATTATTCAGGCGGTTTTGCATGAACCGGAAGTACTGATTTTAGATGAACCAACGGGTGGGTTAGACCCATTTATGCAAAACAGGTTTTTTGAATTATTAGAGTCGTTAAACAAAAAGGGAGTAACCGTTTTTTTTAGCTCGCATATTCTATCTGAAATTCAACGAATGTGCGATCGCGCCGCGGTAATCCGTGAGGGAAAAATCACAGCAATTGAAGATATTTCATCGCTCTTATCCAAGCAAATGAAAAAGGTACGGTTGGTCTTGAAAAAAGAAACCAAATTGAGTTTGCCTGATGGTTTTCAAAATCACCACAGTACTGGCTCCAAGCATAATTTTGACTATGTGGGTCCAACGGAAGTATTGATTCGTTGGCTCGCTGAGCAAGACTTGGTTGACGTAGTCCTGACAGAACCTGATTTAGAGTCCATTTTTATGAACTATTATCAACGATGAGTATGAATAGGACATTGTATTTCAAAGAGCTAAAACGCAATAGAAAGAACACTCTTATATGGACTTCTATTGTAGTAGCATTCACTTTTTTGATCTTATCTATCTATCCAAGCTTTTCACAGATGGGAGATCAGATGACCGAGTTGATGTCTTCTCTTCCAGAGGAGTATGCACGTGCTTTGGGAATGGACGAGGGTACATGGTCAAGTATCATAGGATTCTATTCCACTTATTATGGAATTTACATTACGCTTTTGATGGGGATTTTTACGGCTTCAACAGGTGCTACTATAGTTGGCAAGGAGGAACGCGATGGAACCGCGGAATTCTTGCTAACCCGCCCCATGACAAGAAGCACTATTGTTACCACAAAATTCTTAGCGCTCGGAACTTTATTGGCGGTGGTGTATTCCACTCAAACTTTTTTTGCAGTGCTTGGAATGAATGTATTCGGTGATGATGTTCTCTGGAGACATTTTGTTACCATGCATGTTCATGGGTTTGTTCTGGTAAGTTTCTTTACAGCTGCAGCCGTATTGTTCTCATCATTCTTATCGCCAAAATTGAATTATATGGGACCGGTGGTTGGAATGATATTCGGTAGTTTCTTTTTGGATGCTATTGCAAAGGCGACAGAACAAGTAAGTTGGTTAGGTTATATAAGTCCCTATCACTACCTACAATTGCAGGCCGAATCCGGTAGTCTTGAGGTGAATTGGGGCTCCTGTATTGTGCTTATGATACTATCGCTAATCATGCTTAAAGCAGGACATGCACGCTATTTAAAAAGAGATATTGTTGGCTAAAGCGTGTTGCCTACTTGCTCTTTAATTTTTTCTAGCTCGTCCTTCATTTGAACTACATGCTGTTGCATTGGAGCATAGTTACTCTTGGATCCTAGAGTGTTGATTTCTCGACCCATTTCTTGTGCAATAAACCCGAGCTTTTTCCCGCTATTTTCTTCCTTCATTGTTTCACGGAAGTATTTAAGATGGTTAGCTAATCGAACCTTTTCTTCGTTGATATCTAGCTTTTCAATGTAGAAAATAACTTCTTGCTCATAGCGGTTTGAATCTATTTCAACTCCCTCTAGACCTTTCAATAAGCGTTCTCTAACGGTAAGCATACGCTGCTGTTCATGTGGCTCAATTTCTTTCATGGATTTTTCAATCTCAATCAAACGCTGTTCAAAATCGTTTGCAATACTTGATCCCTCTTGTACACGAAAACGCTCCAGTTTTTCTAGAGCTTCCACAATTAATTCCTTTAAAAAATGCCATTCCTCTTCACTGAGCTCATTTTTTGACGAGCCAATTACATCGGGCATTCGCATAACGGCTGCAATGAGGTCTCCCGAGGTATCTGTTTCGCGGCTTAAAACTTCAAGCTGCTCCAAATAAGCTTTGGCTAATTCCATATTAATACCTGCCGCGCTCTCAACCCCTGTGACTTCCGCATAGATATTGATATCCACCTTACCACGCTTTAAAGCACCACCAACCAGTTTGCGGATAGTCAGTTCTTTTTCACGAAAAATAGGTGCAATACGAGCGTTTAAATCAAGCCCTTTGCTATTCAGACTGCGAATCTCAACAGTAATTTTTTTTCCTGAAGTTTGTCCGATGGCTTTTCCGAAGCCGGTCATACTCTGAATCATGGGTAGTTGAATTTTGCTCAAAGGTAGCAAAACATAAGATGGCTACCCTTTGAATTTCCTTCCGTAGAAACTCACAAAATAAACGCCCGTAAATATGGCTGTTCCTCCAATGAACATATGAATACTCCAGGTTTCACCTCCGTAAATAAGGCTTAATAAACTCGCTAATAAAGGCTGGAGATAGATATATGCTCCCACGGTTGCGGGATGCAATGTTTTTAGTGCAATGATGTTTCCTAAATAGGTTAAAAACGTGGTCCCTACAACCACAAAAATCACGGCTCCTATAATGTTCGCGTCCCAAAGTGACCATTGAATATCACCGAATTGCGGACCTCCAAAAGGCAAAACAAAGAACACTCCAAATGTGAAGACCCAACGTATAATAAAAAGTGCGTTGTATTTGGCCATGAGCGGCTTTACAAGTACCAGATATATGGCATAACTACTTGCGTTGACAAGTACAAATAGGTTTCCCTTAGCCACTTCATTAGAGAATAAGCCGTCTATTTTAAAATGAGCACCCGAATAAATCAACCAAAACGCACCCAAAGCACCTAGTGATATTCCTATCAATTTAGGTGTTGTGATTCGCTCTTTGACAAGAATTGCGCCGGCAACAAGTACCATTATTGGACCGCTGACCATCATGATGGAGGCGTTTACTGGAGTTGTAATTTTAAGTCCTTCAAAGAAAAACAGCATGTTTGTGGTGACTCCAAAAACTGCGCATATTGCCAAACGCCACTGATCGGAACGGGGTATATTAAGGAATCTTTCATTACCAGAAAATGGCATTAGCATCCAAAAAAGTAAGGCTGCTCCGGTAACACGAAATTGAATAAAGGCTCTCGGAGGCATGGCACCTTGCATGGCACTCTTGGCTATTAGGAATGAAGAACCGTAAATCAAGGCAACACCAAACAATGCTGCGTGCGCCAATAAAATAGATTTACGACTGAATTGGCTCATAGATCAAGCAATTGCATCAGTTGCATCTTTAACCACCTTTGGACTATTTCCTATAAAGATTTGACCATCAAAAAGTAAAACCGGTCGTTTTAAGAAAGTGTATTCACTAAGGATAAGCTGGCGTATTTCAGAATCGCTAAGCTTGCGGTTTTTCAAGCCGAGCTCTTTGTATTTACGAGCACGCTTAGAAAACAAGGCATCTGCAGAACCAGCGAGTGTAATCATATCATCTAGCTGTGCGGGTGTGATGGGCTCCGTTTTAATGTCTTGCAGATAAATTCCTTCTGTATTCCACGAGTTCAAAATACGTTTGCAAGTATCGCAGGTACTGAGATAGAATATACGTTTCATCTGTGCTAATTTATTTTGATAGCCAAGGGCCTGGGTCTTGAATGTTTGCGTCTTTCCAAATACCAAATTGAACCATCGTTTTTCCTTCCTCATCCGTGAATGCAGTTCCAATCGGCTGTTTAAGACTAATAAGATCTCCAGACTTAACCTGAACGCCTATAAGGTTGCTGTACACAGTAAAGTAGTTTCCATGTCGTATTAGCACCATTACGTTTGCCCCAGGAATAGGCACCACAGAACTCACCTCTCCTTCAAAAGTGGCACGCACAATAGCCCCCTGTTCCGTGCTAATTTCAATATGCGGATTGTCTACAATGATTCCTTTAACCACTGGGTGAGGATGTTTTCCAAATTTTCCAGTAATCAACCCTCTTTCAACTGGCCACGGCAAAGCACCTTTGTTTGAAGCAAAGTTATTTGCTAATGCTCTAGATTCAGGAGTCATTGCATAGGAAGGTCCCTCATCTCTTTCTTCTAAACCCTTTCCTTTGCGTGCCTTGTCAATTAATTTTTTAAGCACCTTATTGGAGGTTCTCGGGTTGAAGTCTTTCCCTTTTACAAGGCCTAGTTCTTCTGCCTCTTTTTCTAGGTTATTCCGTTCTGCGCGGAGTCGTGCTTTTCTCAATTCTTCCGCAATAATCCGTTTAATTTGTTTTTCTAGTTGTTCGGCCTCACGTTGTTTTTTTTGAATATCATTTTTCAATTCTCCTTCTTTGTTCTTCAAAGAGGTAACAGTTTCTTCTTGCTTTTGGGCGTCCACAAGCAGTTGGTTCTTTTCTCTTTCTTGAGATTCTTGAACGGTTAATTTTTCCTGTTTTCTAGCGATTAACGCTTCTTTTTCCTCTGCTAATTCAATCTGCGCATCATGAATTTGGTTGACTTGCTGTTCCCTGTAGCTGGTCATGTCCTTAAAGTATTGGATCCGTTTTAAGGCTTGGGTAAAAGAGGTAGAACTAAGAATAAACATAAGTTGATCCGCGGGCTGGAGATTTCGCTGCGCTAATTCAATCAGTTTTGCATAATCTGATTTAAGTGAATCAATGCGCACTTCAAGTTGGACAATCTCCTTTTCCTTCGTACGGATATCAAGGTCAATTCTCCTTATTTGCCCATTCATGGTTTTAATCAATCGTTCGCGAGCCTCAATTTTTTGATTCAAAGTTTGCAATTGATTTATACTGGACTCTCTGTTGCTTTTGGTTTGTTCTAGTAAAGTATTTGCCAAGTCAATTTGGTCTTGAAGCAATACCTTCTGCTTTTGAAGCTCCTCTTTAGTTTGACCATTGGTGGTAACAGTCAGTAACAATAACGCTATGAGAATTCTAAAGACTTTCATTAGAAGCTAAAAGGAGTGTTATAAGGACCTTCGGTTCGAATTTCGCTCACTTCGATTTTTACAGTGTATTCTGGACGCGACTTTAAGGTTAATTCAAGGAGCATTGGATATCCCGTTCTTTCATCCACATTGGAGTATTCAATGTCTACAATTTCCTTAGGGTCGCTAATGGTCATGTGCTTGACATGCAATTCTCTGTCCAGTGCTACGGTTACGTTCCTGTTGCCAGAAATGGCATACTGTGTGACCCAAGTATCATGTTTTGTGTCAAATCTGTAACGCATTGCAGGCTCGGCACTGATTAATTGACCGCGTAATAGTTTATTCAAATACGGAAAGGGAACCTCCACCCCAGTCATGCCAGCTAAGTCATGTGCTGAACCCGTCCAGTCCAATCCCAAAAGTGTTGAGGTAAAAGCTGCGCTATCGCCAATAACGATTGCCTTACCAACACGCAGACCAATCATATCATCACTAATTGCAGCCCAGAGAATGCTATCTTGTTTGGATCGTATTTGGACTCTAAATTTTTGCTCGCCATCGGGAGTGTTGGCTTCAATCCGAGTGAATATTTGGGCCCATTCAAATTTATCCTCAACGATTATTTTGCGAGATACTCCGTCGTTTATTTTTTCCCTTTTTAGAGGGTTTTCAGGTGAGATAGGCCTACCACAGTTTGCGAGCAGAAAAAGAGCCCCTAGAAGCAGGGTTAATTTGACTAAGCTATGTGTGTACAGACGGTTCAATTTTTTGGCTATTTGCCCTCTAATTCCTTAGCTTTTTGGTTGTATTCCAAAGCTTTATCTTCATTGCCCAATGCTTTCTCAATGGCCCCAGCATGGCGGTAGAGTGTGGCATCAGGTTTAGATCTTTGAAGTTGCAAAGCTAATGCCATTTTTTTCTGTGCTTCAGTGTAGTCGCCCATTTTAAACAAGACCCAGGCCCAAGTGTCTAGGTAAGTCGCTTCAAGACCTTTCTTGCTGTTGCTTTCTTGCGTTAATTTTAGTGCGCGCTCAAGGTCCAAACTGCGCTTTCCCAATTCCCAAGCTAGATTATTTAACGTGGCCGCATCACGCTCAATGTCCAAGCTGTAGGTATACGCCTTAACGCCCATATCCACTAAATCTTGTGAAAAGAATGCTGTACCTGCCAAATTATAGAACCACTTTTGAACGTCATCCTCAAGTGCCTTTGGAGCACTCTCCATAGCCAGTTCGGCGCAGTCCTGCCACCATTGTTTCTCATAATACCAGAACACGATATATTCTAGTATTTCAATTCTATGCCCAAAATCTGTTTTGAATCTATTTATTACATCCCTGGCAATGCTGTCTTGCTTAGTTTGTTTGCATAGCTCAGCAATTTGTGTGTAAACCTCTATGTCATTATAGCCTCTTTCAACGGCTTGTAGATACATTAAAACGCTTTCTTGAATTTTGTTTTCTAAAAGCAGCCGTTCTCCTAGTAGCAAATAATATGTCCCCTCTTCTTGGTGAAGCTCTTTGGTAGCAGCCCATGATCTATTTACCATAGGAAGCATGCTAGTATCGCGTTGAGCAGTTTCCCATAAACTCAGCAATACCGGTCCTTTGTCTTTTAGGCTCATTCCAGGCATGGTAAGTGCGCGCTCTAGAAAGTACATGCTTTCTTTGACGTTGTCGCCGCTTTGAAGAAAACGTGCATATTCCATAGCTATAGCGGCATTGTTGGGGAAATCTAAAACAGCTTGTGATAGGATTTTTCCGGTTTTTTTCTTTTTGCCATTAACATCATAAAATTGTGCTGCTAGACCTCGGTATTCAGCCCGATTAGGATTGTCCTTTATAGCGTTTTTAATGACCTCAGTTGCTGATTTTATATCATTATTTCTGAGGTGAATTTCCATTTTTTGCTGAACGGTTTCAGGGCTACTTCCTAAACGTT